>CABSMC010000135.1 GCA_902478715.1 uncultured Adlercreutzia sp. | reverse complement strand
GGCGAGCAGGGAGCCCACCTCGTCCAGGTGCGCCAGGGCATCGACCAGTTCCTTCTTCTTCTCGAGCGCGCTGCCCCGCGGGACGTCACCCTCCCCCAGCGCCACCGGGGCGAGCACGGCAATGTCGGCCTGCACGCCGCGGCCGAAGAAGCGGCGGTCCATGCCGCGGGCGCACATAGCGAGCGCCAGCCGCGCGATCTGGGCGGCGCGGGGGTCGATCTCCATGCCGTGCAGGTTCTTGGACAGGACGAGCTCGGGGATCTCGCGCTCGCGGTAGCCGCGCTCCAGGTACATCTTTGCCAGCAGCTCGAAGGCGTAGACCAGGATGTGGCCCGAGCCGCAGGCAGGGTCGCACAGGGAGATGTCCTCGGGGCCGGCGATCTTTATGAAGTCCTCGTGCTCCTCGTCGGGCTCGATGTAGTACTCCATCTCGTCGCGAAGCGGGCTGCCCGGGTTGTTGAGCATCCACAGGCGGCCGAGGGAGTTCTGCACCATGTAGCGCACGATCCAGTCGGGCGTGAACAGCTGGGTGGCGGGGCCTATGGTGTCGGGGGTCTCCTTTGCCTTGGAGGCGAAGAAGGCGTCCTTTACCTCGGAGTTGTAGTACTGGTACATCCAGCCCAGGACCTGGACGTTATCCCAGTCGGCCTCGTCGAGGTCTCCCACCATGCGGCCGATGACGCCGTCGGGGTCCATGAGGTTTGCCGGCAGGAGGAGCGCCATGCAGGCGTCGACGGGCTGGAAGACGCCCGGCAGGCACCCGGAGAGCTCGGCGCACTGGGCCAGGAACAGGTAGCGGAACAGCGGCCCGTCCTCGCCGGCCTGCTTGAGCTCGGCGACGCGGGCGGGGTCGGCGCCCT
This sequence comes from uncultured Adlercreutzia sp., assembly GCA_902478715.1. Classification (GTDB taxonomy): domain Bacteria; phylum Actinomycetota; class Coriobacteriia; order Coriobacteriales; family Eggerthellaceae; genus Adlercreutzia. The sequence goes on along the minus strand of CABSMC010000135.1, from coordinate 797 downwards.
CGATCTCCACGTCGAGCGCCTCGTCCACGGCCTGGCTGCCCAGCTCCCAGGAGCCATCGGCCGCGGGGCGGGTGAACATGCGCACGCGGCTGGGCAGGAAGTCGTGGACCTCCATGTAGCGCACGGCGGCGATGCGGTTGAACCAGGTGTAGGCCGCGCGGTCGCGCAGGTGATCCAGACCCTCCTCGGCGCCGGCGCGCAGCAGGGCGTCGCGCCACTCGGTCTCCTCCGGGGACAGGGCGCGACCGCCCACCGCCGTCGCGCCGGCCGGCTCTGCGTCCCCCGCCACGCCGTAGAGCCTCATGCGGGCCTCGACGCCGGCGATGAGCTCGTTGCGGGCCCAGATGCAGTAGTTCTTGATGGCGGTATCGTTCATGGCGGTCTCCCCTTCCCCAGTGGTTCCTGGCTAGCTCAGACGGATGGCGTCGTTGTCTTGCAGCTCGGCAAGCAGACGCACGCGAAGCTGGGCAAGGTAGGCGTCGATGTCGCTTTCGCTCTCTAGCTTTCTGCGCTCGCCCAGGTCAGCCAGGCGCAGCTTTTTAATCTTCTTGGGAGCGGGCTCGGGCTTTGCGGTCGCCGGGGCGTCCTTGTCGTTGTCCTTTATCGTGGTAACAATCTCGCCGGTGGGCGTAACTTCCTTGCGTCGGCTCTCACGCTGCTGACGGGCCTTCTCTTCCTCGATAGAGCTATCGATCTTCTCGCACGCGCTGTCGCAATACTCAATCAGTTGCTGTTTGAGCGCGGCAAGCTCACTGGCCTTGGTGGCGCTGTGCGCACGGCCCTCGACCGTCTTAGCC
>CABSMC010000134.1 GCA_902478715.1 uncultured Adlercreutzia sp. | reverse complement strand
CCCCCGGCGGCCCCCGGTGCCCCGAAGCCCCCGGCGGCGCCTTCGGCCCCCAAGCCGCCGAGCGCCTAGTCGCGCGTCGCGAAGGGGAGCTGGAGCGTTCCAGCTCCCTTCCCGGAAGCGCCCGTTTTGCGAGGGACGGGCGCTTCCGGGAAGGGATAAACCTCAAGACACGTTAGGGGGATTGAGCGATCATGGGCGGAAACGAGGAGAAGGTAAAGGGGAAGACGACGACGGAGGTGGCGCGGACCGGTCGCGGACGCGCGCCGTCGACGGCCGGTGGCAAGGGCGACGATCCGAGCCCTCAGGGTCGGGGAGGGACTGAGGGCTCGGATCGTCGCGGGAAGAGGGGATCGGTCACCGAGCAGGTATCGCTCTTCGAGCGCGTGCCGGCATCGGAGCGCTTGGCCTGGCCCGATATCGCCGCCATCTTGTCGGGCGTGGTGTCGAGCCTTTCGAAGCTCATGGGCGGCGGCATCGTCGCCTTCTACGCCGGCTGCCAGATGGGCGGCGTCACCGTGGCCATCACCTTCGTCCTGTCCTTCTTTCTCACGTATCTGGTAGGCAAGATCTGCTTTCGCGAGGGGCTTTCCAACAATGTGGTGTCTCGCTACTACATCTTCGGAAAAAAGGGTTCGGCGGCGGGCTCCCTCATCTGGATCTTCGTGATTGTGGGCGTGCTGGCCGTGGGCACGGTGCAGCTCGGCAACGCCATTCTGTTCGCCTTCGGATGGGAGGGCGAAGCGGCTCGCTGGGCGCTGTTCATCGGCATCTCGTGCGTGTGGGTGGTCATGGCCCTGTTCGGCACGAAGATCATCGCCCGCATGAATGCCGTGTTCGTGGTGGCGCTGTTCTGCGTCATGGGCTACGTCATCTACCTCATCGCCGCCGACGGGCAGCTTGTCGACGCGGCCACCCACGGCATCCTCATTCCCGGTGTGCAGCCTTTGGAGGGCTTCGCCTATTCGGTGAACTACGCCATCATGACCAGCGGCCTCATGGCCCTGTTCGCTGCTGATTTCACGCGGTTCGCCCGCAAGGAGCGCGATATCGCGCCCGTTGCCGCCACGGGCAGCCTGTTCGCCATCATCACGTATGTTTGCGGCGCCCTCGTGGTGTACTACGGCTTCGACAAATCGGTGGCCTACTTCAGCGCCCAGGGCATGGATCCGCTTTTGGCCGCCAATGCCGCCGTCACCAATCCGGGCGTGTCGCTCGTGCTCGCGGCCGGCGGGGTGGGGCTCGCCATCATCTGCCTGTCCCAGATGAAGGTGGAGACATCGAACTCCATCGGAGGCGCTAACGCCGTGTCGAACCTCGTTCATTCGCTCTTCGGCCGCAAGCTTCCCTGGGCGGCCGCGGTCGTGGTGGCGAACGCCATCGGCCTCGCCTTCATCCTGGGCAACATCCTCGATCAGGTGAACGCGTTCATGAGCTACGGCTCTATTCTCACCTCGTCGTGGTGCATCCTGCTCATCACCGATTACTACCTTGTGCGCGGCAAGATGGGCATCGGCAAGGTGGGCATCGATATGGAGGCTCCCGAGAAGGCGGTGCACTGGCGCGGCGTGGGCACCATCGCGTTCGTGACGGTGGTGGGCAGCGCGCTGTACGCCACTGGGATGGTAGGGGTGCCCTTCCTCGTAGTCGCGCCGCTCACTATGGTCGTCTACGTTGTCGTCAGCTGGCTTCTGCGCGACAAGGTTCGATCGGGCGAGATCGGGTAGCGATAAGATCTAGGGAATTTGGCTGGCGAGGGCGAAACTGCCATGTTCCAAGCACAAAAGGGTCGGCTCGGTGGCGAGTCGGCCCTCGCTTGTTTCGGGAAGGCGCGTGGCGGCGCTTGCGATCTTCAGGACGAGAAGGCGGTGGTCGCCGGCGTCGGAGGCGGAGACGAGCTCGGCCTTGAGTACGGTCAGCGCATCGGCGGGATAGGGGAGGGATGCCCC
>CABSMC010000133.1 GCA_902478715.1 uncultured Adlercreutzia sp. | reverse complement strand
ACGCCGCAGCTCGCTCCGCGCTCGAGTTCCTTCGCAGGTTGACAGAATCGCTCGGGTTGGTAGAATAGCCTGCAGATAGCAAAACCTTCACGGTTTTAGGGGCGGACTTGCGCAAGCGACTCTGCCCTATTTTTATATTCACTCGCTATAGGAGACGGATGATACCTGGGTCAATGACAGAACTGAGAAGCCCGGAATAATGGAGCCAGTTAGAAACCCTCGGGTTTGCGGGGCGGGATCGTGAGAGCGATTCTGCCCTATTTTTTTCCTCCGTCTGCCCCAACCAAGTAGTTCGAAGATAGCCTGTAGGTGTCCTCGTGGGCGCCTTCTATTTTCAGGGAATCGGCCGCTTCATGAACGAGCGACCGGCTTGACCTAGATCGAACCGCCTTCATCTCCAATATGAGCAGAGCATTGTCAAGGGACAAGTTTGGCCAGACCCCGTGTTTTTCGGGGCCTGGCCTTATCATCTGGCCTGCTTCGCTTCCTCGATGGACGTGTCTAGACCGACGCGCGTCTTCGCAGTCTAATATTCGCGGGTTCGCCGGCCGGGCGGCGGCGGCTTCCGATCGGAGAGGCTCGCCGCCACGTGCCCTTTATGTCGCCGGCGTTGCATCGCAGTTCGTTGCTACGGCTGGGGGCGTCACCTTCGGTTTGAAGAGTCTTTCGGCGGGCGTGCCGCGCGAGCAGCGCCCAAGGGAGTGATCAGGAATCGCCCTCAACGGCCAGTCGGATTCGGAGCGCCCGCAGGCTCGGATGGCTATGGGTCGGCAGGGCGCCGGCTACGCGTCGGCCCCCTCGGCCATGCGGCCTATCGCCCAGCACCAGCACGCAAGCTCGCGCGCCGTGGCGCAGTTGGCGACCGAGGGCCGCTTGCCGCGCGCGGACATCTCCCGCCGCCTGGCCACGAGCCTCTTCACGGCCTTGGCGGCATGGCTCTCTATACGCAGGGGCACGTCGGGGCTCGGGGCGGGCTTGCGCGCGGCGGTCGCCCTGGCGTAGTGCCACGACGCCTCCACCAGCAGCCTGCGGACGTTGGAGTTGCCCGTCTTGGTTATGCCGCCGGTGCGTCGTCGCGGGCCGCTGGAGTGCTCGGAGGGCACGAGCCCGGCCCACGTCGAGAAGGCCCTCGCGCTGTCGAACCTGGAGAACACGCCCGCCTCTGCGACCAGGGCGAACGCCGTTATCTCCTCGATGCCCTTCAGGCAGCGCAGGGCATCGACCCGCCCGCGCCAGCGCGGCTCGCGCGCGTGGGCGCGGATGAACTTTTCGAGCTCGCGCTTCTGGCCCTCCATGTGGCGGACCTGCGCGATGTAGAACGCCAGGGCCTCCTCGTCGGCCTCGTCGGGGAACGAGATCTGCCTTATCCAGGCCCAGTGGGCCTTCGTCCAGCTGCCGACGGGCGCGCCGGTCGGCCCCTTCTCGCAGAACACGTGCCCGTGCCTCATGAGGAACAGGTTGAGGCGCTGCCTGGCGCGGGTGAGGTCGGCGCGGGCGTCGGCGTGCGCGCGGACGAGGTCGCGCGCGGCCTCGGTCTCGGCGTCGGGCACGAACACCTCGGTCACGTTGTGCGTGGCCAGCAGCCTGGCCAGGAACTGGGCGTCGGAGAGGTCGTTCTTGCGCTTGACGTCGGCCGGCGGCCGCTGCATCTTGGACGACGCGCCCACGGCGCACTCGAGCCCCAGCGCGTTGAGCTCGCGGCAAAGGTGGAAGCCCGTGACGCCGGACTCGTAGACGGCTTTGGGCGAGTCGAATCCCAGCGCCCAGGACGCGACCTCGCCGGGCGAGTATGCGAACGTCTTGGTAACGACCTCCCCGGTGAGCGGGTCGAGCGCCGCGGCGGCGATGGACCTTGCGTGGACGTCCAGCCCGATGGATGTGGTATGGTTCATGGTGAGCCCCTTCCATGCTTGTGGCAACCCGGCTGGCTGCCGGCTTCCGAGACGAGGTCATTATCAGCCCTGACCCACGGATTTGCATGCAGAGGGGCTCACAATGCTCTGCTCATATCGTCTTTCTGACCTCCTTGGTTGGTTTTTCTAGGCGAAAACCAAGTTAGTCGATTGAGTTGGTCGGCATGTCTGCCTTTGTGCTCAAATTGATCAAGCCGATC
>CABSMC010000132.1 GCA_902478715.1 uncultured Adlercreutzia sp. | reverse complement strand
GCTGAGGCACCCCAGCCGGTCCAGCAAGCTTAAGGACTATCTCGAGGATTAGGAAACGATCCGACAGATCCGATGCCCGCGGCCTCGCTGCTGCGGGCATCTTCTTTTGCGTGCAAAGATTTTTGGAAAAATGGTCACAAAGTCGAGTTTTGGGTTTCTGCGATGGCTCAAATTCGCATATCTTGCTTGTCTCGGCTTCTTCTGCAGACAAATTAGGGCATAAATGTCGCCGAATCGCCGAAAACGTTGATCCAGAAAACCCAAAACTCGATTTTGTGACCAGAAATTTCAAAACTATTGTAAGAGAGGCAGTGAAAGCCCTATGAACGAGGCCGTTTATGAGTTCTTTGCCACGTGCCTGCCCGGTGCCGAGAAGCTTTTGGCAGATGAGCTGCACGGACTCGGCGTGAAGAAGGTGCGTCCGCTGTCCGGCGGCGCATCGTTTTTCGGCGAGCCCGAAGACGCCCTGCGGGTGTGCCTGTGGTCGCGGCTCGCGGGGCGCGTTAATCTCACGGTAGGTCGCGTGGCGGCGCGGGACGCCGATGCCCTGTACGCCGGCGTGCGCGAACTTCCCTGGGAAACGGTGATCGCCGATGGTGCGAGTATCGCCGTGCGGGCGAGCGGTACCAACGCGGAGCTGCGCAACACCCAGTTCGTCGCCTTGAAGGTGAAGGATGCTATCTGTGATCGCCTGGCCGAGACTCGCGGCGCGCGGCCCGATGTGAAGCCCCAGCAGCCCGACGCTCTCGTTGAGGTGCGCCTTAGAGAGGAGAAGGCGAGCCTGTCCCTTGATCTGTCGGGCCGCTCCCTCACCCGTCGGGCGTACCTCGGCGATGAGGCTGGGGAGGAGGCGCCCTCGGTGGTGTCGCAGGCGGCGACGCTGCTCGCGGCAGTTGGTGCGGCCGAGCTGTTTGCGGAGGGGACGACGTTTCTCGACCCTGTCGATGGCGGCAGCATCCTCGCCCGCGAGGCGGCGGAAGTGCGCGAGGATCGGGCGCCGGGCCTTTTGCGCGAACGATGGGGGTTCACGGGATGGACGGCGTTTCCCGATAAAGCCTGGGGCGACCTGTTGGACGAGGCGGACGAACGCTGCGAGGCGCGCATGGCGCTGCTTGCCACCGCGCCGGCGTGTCCCGATGCCCCTCGGCTCGTGGCCAGCGTCGCCTCGGTCTTTCGGGCCGACGACGATGCCGAGGCCGTGGCTGTCCGGGCTGCCTGCGTGGCCGCTTCTCGCGAGGTGCCGGGCGGCTCCCGTTTCGCCTTCGCAGGTTTCGAGGGCATGGCTGCGAAGTTCAAGGAGGAACCGACGGTGCGCCTCAAGCTGGGCCGCGGCCGTTCAGAGACGACAGTCGAGGTGTTCGATAGGCCGCCCCGGCGCCCCTCGGTTATCTCTGTGGCCAACCCCGCCGGTGGTGCCGACATTCCCGTCGAGGTGAACGACCCGGCGGCGGCCCAGTTCGCGAGCCGTTTGCGCAAGGTGGCCCGCGAGCGGCGCAAATGGGCGGCGCGCGAGGGGGTGGCCTGCTATCGCCTCTACGATGCCGATGTGCCGGAATACGCCTGCGCCATCGATCTGTACGAGGGGGCGGCCGAGGCCGAGGGTGAGCTGTACGCCCATGTGGCCGAGTACGCGGCGCCCAAGTCCGTCGACCCCGAGCAGGCCCGCGCGCGCTTCGAGGACGTGCTCGCCCTGGTTCCCGTCGTGTTGGGCATTCCGCCGGAGCACGTGTTCTCCAAGGCGCGCTTGCGCGCGAAGGGCGGCGGGCAGTACCGCGACGCCGGCGGACGCCGCTTTGTGACCCACACGAGTGAGAACGGTTTGATCTGCGAGATCGATCTGGGCGGCTACCTTGATACAGGTATCTTCCTCGACCACCGCGTGACCCGCGAGATGGTGGGAGAGATGGCCGCCGGCAAGCGCTTCCTGAACCTGTTCGCCTACACGGGTGTGGCGACGCTGCATGCTGCGGCCGGCGGTGCGAAGGAGACGACGACGGTGGACTTGTCTCAGACGTACCTGGACTGGGCGGCCCGCAATCTTGCGTCCAACGGGTTCGCCTTCGAAGTCGCTGACAAGCCGAATCGGAGGGATCGAACGGACGGAGGCTCGTCGAGGGGTCGGCGGGGAGGGGCGGCCAACAAGCTCGTTCGCGCTGACGTCACTCGCTGGATCGCCGAAGCGCGCCGCCGCCATGAGCGCTACGACCTTATCTTCGTGGATCCCCCGACCTTCTCCAATTCGAAGGCCATGGGCCGACGCACCTGGGACGTGCAGCGCGACCATGTGGAGCTGCTCGTCGGCGTCTCGCGCCTGTTGGCCGACGGGGGAGTGGCGGTCTTCTCCTGCAACCTGCGAACCTTCAAGCCCGATCTCGAGGAGCTGGCGCGCTGCGGCGTGGAATTGGAGGACATTACCGCCCAGACCATTCCGCACGATTTCGAGCGA
>CABSMC010000131.1 GCA_902478715.1 uncultured Adlercreutzia sp. | reverse complement strand
GGCGGCAGCAGCGCCCTCGGCAACCGGCCCTTCCTTGATGAAGCGGCCGATGACCCGCGCCCACCCGATGAGCAGCACCAGATACACGAGCACGAACAGGCCCAGCGTCAGCCACAGCTCCGGCGCCGACACCGACATGGAGATGCCGTCGGCCGTCAGCAGCGACACGCCGTCGGGGCCGGTGACCGACGGGTACACCACCCAGGGCTGGCGCCCCACCTCGGCGGTGATCCAACCCGTCTGAATGGCGATGAACGGCCAGATGGGCGAAAGCACCGCCGCCCACTGCAGCCAGCGCATCTTCGCGATGCGGCCGCCCTTGAAGGTGAACACGAGCACGAGAATGCTCGTCAGCATGATGAGCCCGTACATGGCCACCATGAGGTGGTAGCTCTGGAACACGAGCCCCACGGGCATGTCCTCCACCACCATGTCGCCGTACTCCTCGGTTTGGGCGAGCTCGTTTAAGCCCGGATACTCCGTCTCGAAGTTGCCCGTGGCCAGAAAGCTCGTGCCGCCGGGAATGGCGAAGGGAGCGATGACCTCCTGGTTGTCCTCATCCACAATGCCCACGGCGTACAGCGGGGGCACCTCGGAATCGTACATGCCCTCCATCATGGCGAGCTTGGTGGGCTGCTCGTTCCACACCACCACGGCCGAAGAGTGGGCAAACACGATCATGGCGCAGGAGGTCACGATGCCCACCACGGCGGCGATGCGCATGGTCTTCATGGCGAACTCGGCGTTGCGGCCCTTAAGCATATACCAGCCGGCCACGGCCATGGCCACGAACGCGCCCATGATGAGCAGCGCGTCCACGGTGTGGGTATAGCGGGCGAAGATGGACGGGTTGAAGGCCGCCGAGAAGAAGTCGGTGATGACGGCCTCGGTGCCGTCGGCGTTAAGCTCCGCGCCGGCCGGCGTCTGCATCCAGGAGTTCGCGATGAGGATCCACAGCGCCGATAGGCACGACCCGGCCCACACGAGCCACGAGGACACCATGTAGAACTTCGGGCTCACCCTCTCGCGCCCGAACAGGAGCACGCCCAGAAAGACCGACTCCAGGAAAAAGGCGAACAGCGCCTCGGCGGCCAAAGGAGCTCCGAAGATATCGCCCACGAACCGCGAGTAGTTCGCCCAATTGGTGCCGAAGGAGAACTCCATGGTGATGCCCGTGGCCACTCCGATGGCGAAAGTCGCGGTGAACACCTTCACCCAGAATTTCGTCGCCGCAGCGTCCTCGGGTTTGCGCGAGCGGTAATAGCGGGTCTCGTTGATGGCCAGAATGAGCCCGAGTCCGATGGACAGCGGCACGAACAGGAAGTGGTACGCCACCGTCAGCGCGAACTGAATGCGCGAGAGCACCGCCACATCAGCGAAAGCCTCCATTGCACACCCCCTTTCTCTGCGCGCCCGCGGCCGAGATGCGGCCGCCCCTGGGCGCAATCGAATACGTTCCCATCCCTAAGCGGAACGGTCAGGTTCCATGGTACTCCTTCTTTGCGGAAGGCAGCGTGTCAACCTGGTGTCACTTCCTGCCCGTTTCGCCGCCTCGCCGGGATCGCCCCTAGGCGAAAGACAACTCGCCTTCCAGCAGCTGCCGGTAGAGCGCGGCCAGCGCCGGCGAGGGATCGAGTCCCAGCGTTCGCGACAGGCGGTCGCGGCAGGCGAAGAACGTCTGCACGGCGGCCGAGCGCTGATCGGTGGCCATCTGCGCGCGCATGAGGGCCGCTGCCGCGTCCTCGCGCCCCGCATCGCGCTGAAAGGCCTCCCGAGCGAGCCACAGCGCCCCCTGGAGCTCCCCCCGGACAAGAAGACGCCGCGAAGCTGCCACCAGGCCGTCCACGAACTCCGCGTCGAGGCGATCGCGGAAGACGACGATGGCCTCGCACTTGCGCTCGGTGGGCAGAAGCACGCTGCCGAAGGAGCCCTGGATCGTGGCTATGGCCCTCTCCCAGGCCATATCGTCGGCAGGGCCGAACAGAAGGCAGCGAATCAGCTCCTCGAACTCGTCTAGGTCGCTCTCGAACAAATCGGGATCGAGCCGGCAGCCATAGCGGCTGCGGATGAGGTAGGGGCACGACCCCTGCTGGGAAAGGAGGGATCGCAGATCTCCCCACACGCGGTAGAAGCTCTTCGCCCCCGTGCGCTTGTCGGCGGCGGGCCACAACATGGAGACGATCTGGTCGCGTCCCAGCTCGCGCCCGCGGTGCAGGGCGAGCAGCGCCAGCAGAAGACGGGTCTTCGGGCGGCCCTCGAACTGATAGGTGATGTCGCGACGCCCCAAAGCGACTTCCATGGTGCCGAACAACTTCAGGCGCAGCGGCTCCACGGACACCTCGGGCGCGACGGCCATCGCCGTCCGGGGCGCGCTGGGCACCGGCAAACTGCGCCCGCGCTCGGGGTTCTCGACGACAGGAGTTCCGGAAGGCTTCTCGCGGCGCGAGCGGGCCGCCCCCTTCTCGACATGAGCCGCAAATAGCGCGGCGGCCACGGGGGCGGACAGCCGCGGCAGGCCGAGGCCTTCGAGCACCTCCCCCGCCCGCTCCAGTGCGGCGGCCGCCCGGTAGGCTCCGAATCCGAGGCTCCAGCCGCTCTCCACCAGCGCGTCCAGGGCGCGATGACTGCAAGCGACGAGTCGCACCAGCTCGGGTCGGCCGGCAATGGCCGTATCGGCACCGGCGCCCAGCGCCCCGGTCGCCTCCAGGCCCTCCAGCGCCGCCGCGGCGCCGAGCAGCCGGCGCTCCAC
>CABSMC010000130.1 GCA_902478715.1 uncultured Adlercreutzia sp. | reverse complement strand
CGTCAAACGTCACGGCGGCGCGGCCCATTTGTCACCACTCGTGCCCGTTTCGTCAGATTCCCGAAAAAATATGAGCGAAAAGCCTTGTGAATGTCCACGAGAGTGCTAAACTCCCGAGCCAAGTTAATACCGATGAAATGCGTTGACGAGGAAAAGTAGGGGCGAACCCATCTGAAGAGAGCCTGCGGTTGGTGCGAGCAGGCGGTGGGCGACCCGAAAAGCCGCCTCCGAGCAGTTCGGTGCGAACGACATGTCGGCCGACAGGCTTACCGCCGGGCCGAGCGTGGCAAGTAGCGTCGGACCGGCGACACCGTTATCTGTCGTAGAGCCTCCCTGCGCGTCGTCGCGCGGGCGTCTCGTTTTCCGGCCCGGTGCATCTTGCAGCGGGTTTTTGTGTTTTCGGCGTTGGAACGCGAGAGGAAGCGAGGCCTATGGAGTTGAGGAGCGACCAGATCAAGCGAGGGGTGGCGCGCGCGCCGCACCGCAGCCTGCTGAAGGCGGACGGCATCACCGACGAGGAGATGGGCCGTCCCTTCATCGCGGTGCTGGGCTCGCGCAACGACATCATCCCCGGGCACACCCATCTGGACAAGATCGCCGAGGCCGTGAAGGCCGGCATCTATATGGCCGGCGGCGTCCCCTTCGAAATTTCCACCATCGGCGTGTGCGACGGCATCGCCATGAACCATGAGGGCATGCACTACTCGCTCGTATCGCGCGAGGTCATCGCCGATTCTGTGGAATGCGCTGCCATGGGCCACGCCTTCGACGGCCTGGTGTGCATCCCTAACTGCGACAAGATCGTCCCCGGCATGATCCTGGGGGCGCTGCGGGCGAACCTGCCCACCGTATTCGTCTCCGGCGGCCCCATGCTTCCCGGCACGGGCCCGGACGGGGAGGGCTCCACTGACCTGAACACGCTCTTCGACGGGGCGGGGAAGGTGGCGGCCGGCACCATGACCGAAGAGGAGCTCGCCTACTTCGAGGACACGGCCTGCCCCACCTGCGGCAGCTGCTCGGGCATGTTCACGGCGAATTCGATGAACTGCCTGTGCGAGGCCTTGGGGATCGCCCTTCCGGGCAACGGCACCGTGCCGGCCGTCTACTCCGAGCGCATCCGTCTGGCCAAGCGCGCCGGCATGAAGGTGATGGAACTGCTCCGCGACGGCGTGCGCATCAAGGACATCCTAAACGCGGCTGCCGTGCACAACGCTATGGAATGCGACATGGCCTTCGGCGGCTCTACGAACACAGTGCTGCACCTGACGGCCATCGCGGCGGCGGCCGGCTGCCCTATCACCATGGCCGACTGGGATGAAGCCAGCGCGCGCACGCCGCACCTGGTGAAGCTCGCCCCCTCGGGTCCGCGGCCGCTCATCGACCTGTACCACGTCGGCGGCGTGCCGGCGGTCATGGGGGAGCTGGGACGGCTGGGCCTGCTCGATGAGAGTGCGCTCACCTGCATGGGGCCTCTGCCCGAGTACCTAAAGAGCTGCTGCCCTCCGGCCGACGGCGAGGTGTGCCGCACGGGCGAGAACCCCTATTCCGAGGCGGGCGCTCTCAAGGTGCTCTACGGCAACCTGGCGCCCGACGGCTCGGTGGTGAAGAAGGCGGCGGTGGCGCCGTCCATGCTGCGCCACACGGGCCCGGCCCGCGTGTTCGATTCGGAGGAGGCGGCCTGTGCGGCCATCGGCGCCGGCGCGATCGTCCCGGGAGACGTGGTGGTCATCCGCTACGAGGGACCGGCGGGAGGCCCGGGCATGCGCGAGATGCTCGCGCCCACCTCGGCCATCTGCGGCATGGGGCTTTCCACCTCGGTGGCCCTGATCACCGACGGGCGCTTCTCCGGCGCCACCAAGGGACCGGCCGTGGGGCACGTGAGCCCCGAGGCGGCGGCCGGCGGCCCCATCGCCCTCATCTGCGAGGGCGATTCCGTCACCGTGGACATCGAGGGCGGCGCGCTGACGCTGAACGTGAGCGACGAGGAGCTCGCGCGCCGGCGCGCGGCGTGGGAGCCACCGGCGCCCAAGCACGATGCGGGCGTGTTGGCCAAGTACGCGAAACTGGTAACTTCTGCCGACAAGGGGGCGATCATCCTGTGAGCGATATCAACGACAGCACTGCAGCCGCAAGCGCGGCAACGCCGGCCGAGGACAAGCCGACAACGCCGGTCCGGCGCAACGCCGCCACCCAAGGCGCGCCCCGGGGTGCGGGCTCGCGCACGGCCAAGCAGGGCCGCACCATGCTTGGCGCCGAGGCCGTCGTCGCCAGCCTCGAGGCCGAGGGGGTGACGACGGTGTTCGGCTACCCGGGCGGCCAGGCCATCAAGCTCTACGACGCGCTGTACGACTCCGACCAGATCACCCACGTGCTCGCCCGCCACGAGCAGGGGGCCGTGCACATGGCCGACGGCTATGCCCGCTCCACTGGGCGCGCCGGCGTGGCCATCGTCACCTCGGGGCCGGGTGCCACGAACACGGTGACCGGCATCGCCACGGCCTACATGGACTCCGTGCCCCTCGTCATCATCACCGGCCAGGTGGGCCGCGGGGTCATCGGCACCGACTCCTTCCAAGAATCCGACATCGTGGGCATCACGATGCCCGTGGTCAAGCACTCCTATCTGCTGCAATCCACCGACGAGCTCACCCGCACCATCCGCGAGGCCTTCCACATCGCCGTCACGGGGCGCCCAGGCCCCGTGCTTATCGACATCCCGAGCGACGTGGCCGGCGAGACCATGGTGTTCGAGTACCCGGATGCGGTGAACCTGCCCTCCTACAAGCCCACCTACCGCGGCAACGCCAAGCAGATTCGCGCCGCCTGCCGCCTTCTGGAAGAGGCGGAACAACCTCTGCTCTAC
>CABSMC010000129.1 GCA_902478715.1 uncultured Adlercreutzia sp. | reverse complement strand
CCGACGTTCTTCTGCACGCCGCCGTAGATGAGGCCGAACTTCGACACATCCATGGGCTCGGAGAGGAACATGGAGCTCACATCGGTTACCAGCGGAATGTCGCCGGTCTCGGGCAGCTCGTGGTAGGTGGTGCCGTAGATGGTCTCGTTCTGGCAGATGTAGACGTAGTCGGCCTCGGGGTCGAACTCAAGGCCGGCAACATCGGGCACATAGGAGAAGTTCTCGTCCTCGGAGGAGGCCACGCAGCGCGCCTCGCCGTAGAGCTTCGCCTCTTTCCAGGCCTTCTTCGACCAGGAGCCGGACACGATGTAGTCGGCCTTCTTGTTCTGCATGAGGTTCATGGGGATGGCCGCGAACTGCTGGGTGGCGCCGCCCTGCAGGAAGAGCACCTGGTAGTTGTCGGGAATCTGCAGAAGCTCGCGCAGGTCGGCCTCGGCCGTCTCGATGATGCTCGCGAAGGGCTTGGAGCGATGGCTCATCTCCATGACGGACATGCCGGTGCCATTGTAGTCGAGCATCTCGGCGGCCGCCTGGCGCAGCACCTCCTCGGGAAGCACAGCGGGACCGGCGGAAAAGTTGTAGACCCTAGCCATGAGGCGATTCTCCTTCGTCGCACGCCCGAAGCCCCTGCGGCGGCGCCGATGCGCCCCGTCCTGCGTCATGCCCCGAGCAGCCGTCAGTTACTCGGCCATTGTAACCCCATATGCGAGCCGCGCCCTCAACATAAGAGCCGAGCGGTTCGGAGGCGGAGAATCCACGCCCTTGCAAAAAATTTCCCGCAATTGGTCACAAAATCGAATTCTGGGTTTTGCTTTTCAGTGGAATATACGTTTTTCGTTTATTTTAACGGTCACTCAACTAGTTTCGAGCCCGATTTCGGGCGGATGGTGAAGCAATTATCATGATCTGGAACCCAAAACTCGATTTTGTGACCAAAAAAACGAAAAGTCTTTGTCCTGAGGAAAGGAAGCCTCATGTACTTCGATAACATGGTTCTCTACTACAAGCCCACCTGCCCCTTCTGCCACAAGGTGCTCGCCTTTATGGAGCAGGAGGATATCGCCATGCCCATGCGCGACACCCTGGAGCCGGGCGTGAAAGACGACCTCATCCGCATCGCTGGCAAGGGCCAGGTGCCGTGCCTTATCGTGGACGGCGTGCCGATGTTCGAGTCCGACGACATCATCCGCTTCCTCGGCGACCTCATCTTGGAGCGCGAAGAGGGCTAGGCGGCTGCAACAGACGAAGCGCAGGACGCGCCGGGGCCCAAACCGGCGCGTCCTGTTTTATGGAAGACTTCCTCAAAGATAGTGCGCCATTGACGTCTCGTCAGCGCTACACTGTTCTCACGCGAAAACGCGCAAGCGAGGACAAGGAGTCTCTATGACCAAGTTCACCAACGTCATCGTCCGTAAGCCGGGCAAGTCTCTGTGCAACGGCATCACGAGCGCCCCGGAGCTGGGCCAGCCCATCTACGAGCGCGCCGTGGAGGAGCACGACGATTACATCGCCGCCCTGAAGCAATGCGGCGTGGATGTGACCGAGCTGCCGGCGCTGGAGGAGTACCCCGACTCGTGCTTCGTGGAGGACCCCGCGGTCATCACGCGCTGTGGCGCCATCATCACCAACCCCGGCGCCGATTCCCGCAACGGCGAGAAGGACGAGATCGAGCCGACCATTCGCCAGTTCTTCGATGACGAGCACGTCAAGCACATCGTCGCGCCGGGCACGCTGGACGGCGGCGACGTCATGATGGTGGGCGACCACTTCTACGTGGGCCGTTCCGCCCGCACCAACGAGGAGGGCATCCGCCAGTTCATCGAGATCCTCGAGGGCTGGGGGCTCGAGGGCTCCGAGGTCCCGCTGGAGGAGGTGCTGCACCTGAAGACCGGCGTGAACTACCTGGAGGACGGCAACATGCTCGTCTCCGGCGAGTTCATCGAGAAGCCGGATTTCGCCCAGTACAACAAGGTGGTCGTGCCCGAGGACGAGGCCTACGGCGCCAACTGCATCTGGGTCAACGGCACCGTCATCGTGCCCGAGGGCTACCCCACCGTGCTGAAAGCGGTGCAGGACCTCGGCTACAAGACTCTTGTGGTGGACACCTCCGAGTACCGCAAGGTGGACGGCGGCCTGTCCTGCCTGTCTCTGCGCTTCTAAGCCTGCGATACATCGAATGTCAGAAGAGGCCCGCGATCACTCGCGGGCCTCTTTGTGTGCCAGCTCAACCTCATCCCCGTTCTTCGGGGAGGACGACAGTTTCGCTCCGACAGCGAGGCCGCGCGCTACTCCACCGTGCCGTAGACCTGGCCCCAGGCGTGACCGGCGATGGCGCTATTCAACTGGGTGCACAGACGCTGGCGCGTGTAGTCGCCGGGCGGCAGCAGCGTGACGATGCGCAGCAGCTCCTCGGGAAGGTCGGCCGCCTCGGCGGCCACCACCACGTCCAGCCGGCGCACCTTGGCCCCTACGGCCTCCGCGATGGTGGGATCCAAGTCGCCGTATTGCGCGAACAGAGCGTCGACGATATCCTGCAGCGCGCCGTAGTACTCACTGCGCTCTCGGTTGGTTCCGGTATGTTCACGGCTCATAACGTCGCCTCCTTCTGCTTGTCGATTATAAGCGCTTCCAGGGCGGACAGGTCGGTTTTCTCGAAATGGTATGGAACGATTTGCGGATCGCGCGAGTTGTCGGTAGCCGCGTGCTCGATGCGCAGGAAGTGCGCATCCGCCGACTCGTAGCCGGCGCGCATGAGCGCGTAGGCGTAGCAGCTCGCCTGAAGGCGGTGCTTCTCATCGAGCTGCTCGGGCGTCTCGTCGGCGCGACCGCCGGTCTTGTAGTCGATGAGGAAGGCGGCTCCGTCCCCGTTGTCGGCGAGGCCGTCGATCTCGCCTTCAAGGAAGAAGTCCCCTATCGCCACGGTGAAGGGCACTTCGGCGCGTCGGTTCTCGAAAGCGGCAAAAC
>CABSMC010000128.1 GCA_902478715.1 uncultured Adlercreutzia sp. | reverse complement strand
GCGCCGGAGTGGAGGCCACCTACGACGCGTACTTGTCCGGCGAGCACGGCGAGAGCCAGGTCATGGTGGACGCCAACGGCCGGCGCATCTCGGTCATGAGCGACATCAAGGACACCAAGGGCAACGACCTCTACCTCACCATCGACGCGCGCGCCCAGTACGTGGCCGACGCGGCCCTGGCCAAGCTCATCGCGCCATCGGGCGGCGTCATCGGCACGGGCAAGGGATCCAAGGGCGCCGTCGTGGCACTCGACGTGACCGACGGGTCGGTGCTCGTCATGGCGAGCTTCCCCACCTTCGACCCGACGAACTTCACCGGCTCCATTCCCACGGAGCTGTGGGACAAATACCAGGAGAAAGGTGCCTACGCCCCGCTGAACAACAACGTGGTGTCCGGCCAGTTCATGGCCGCCTCTACCTTCAAGGCCTTCACCTCCCTCGCCGGCCTGGAGTACGGCTTCGCCACGGAGAGCAGCTCGTGGAACTGCACGGGCAAGTGGGACGGCTTCGGCACCGGGGACGTGCAGCGCTGCTGGAAGCACGATGGCCATGGGACGCTCGATCTGCACGGGGGCATCGTGAACTCCTGCGACACGGTCTTCTACGAGATCGGCAAGGCTTTCTACGACCACGGGCCCGCCGGCACCGGCGAGATATCGGAGACGGCGCTCCAGGACTACCTGGGGCAGTTCGGCTTCGGCGAGAAGACCGACATCGATTTGGGCGGCGAGGCCGTGGGCGTCATCCCCACACCAGCCTGGAAGGCCGAGCGCTGGCAGAACGTGCCCTCCGAGGCCACCTTCCGCGGCGGCGACTACACCAACATGATCATCGGCCAGGGCGATGTGCTCGTGACGCCTTTACAGGTGGCCTGCGCCTACGCCGGCGTGGCCACGGGCCGCATCATGCGGCCCCATCTTCTGAAGGAGGTGCGCAACAGCGAGGGCGAGACCGTCGTCACCTACGAGCCAGTGGTGGAGCGCACGCCCGAGGTGACCGAGGCCCATCTGGCCTACGTGCGCGACGCGCTGCACGGCATGGTGCAGGAGTCCCACTCCGTGGCGCCCTTGTTCGAGGAGCTGGGAATCGATGCGGCTGGCAAGTCCGGCACCGGCGAGAAGCAGGATCAGAACGACACGGCCTGGTTCGTGGCCTACGCCCCCTACAGCGACCCGAAGTACGTCGTGGCCTGCGTGGTGGAGCAGGGCGGCGGCGGATCGGACACCGCGGCGCCGGTGGTGGCCGAGGTCATGGGCGCGCTCATGGACTGCGCCGCCGGCACGTCCTCGGTGAAGCCGGAGCACATCTCCGGCTCGCCCGGCGAGTCCGTCGCCATCGCCAACGACTCCGGCGGCCGTGAGGACTAGCATGGCCCAGCAGCTTCCCCAAATCCACTCGGTTCACTCCAGCCAGCGCCGACCGGCCCACGGCTCGGCGCGGCCGAGCGCGCCCTCGCTGCTTGCGCGCGTGCCCTGGGGCTTCCTCGCCGTCATCGCGGTGCTCGTCGCCTACGGTCTCGTGGTCTGCTGGTCGGCGGTGCAGGGGGACGCCGACTACAACTTCAGCCGCCAGCTGCAGGGCGTGGCCGTGGGCCTGGTCGCCATGGTGGCCCTGTGGGCCTTCGACTACCGGCGCCTGGCGAACCTCACCACGGCGCTGCTCGTCATCAACGTGGTGCTCATCCTTCTGCCCCACATCCCGGGCCTCGGCACCGACGCGGGCATGGGGGCCAAATCCTGGATCAAGATCGGCATGCAGGTGCAGCCCGGCGAGTTCGCGAAGGTCACGGTGGTGCTCTTCGCCGCGAGCCTTCTGGCCCGCTACCAGGGCACGCTGGACGATTGGCGCGAGTACTGCAAGGTGCTCGGGATGCTGCTCGTTCCGTTCGCGGCCATCATGACCCAGCCGGATTTGGGCACGGGTCTGGTGTACCTGGCCATCTCGGCGGTGGTACTCGTCATGGGAGGCGCCAAGGGGCGCTACCTGCTCATCACGCTCATCGCCGGCATCGCGGCCATCGCGGCCGTGTTCGCCGTCGACGAGCTGCTGAAGTACCAGCAGTCCGACGGCACGTGGGAGTACCGCCTCTTGAAGAACTACCAGCGCAGCCGCCTGCTCGTGTTCCTGAACCCCGAGGGGGACCTTTCCGGTGACGGCTACAACCTCGCCCAGGCCAAGATCGCCATCGGGAGCGGCGGCCTGTTCGGCAAGGGCATCGGCAACGCCACGCAGTCGACCCACGGCTTTCTGCCCGAGGCCCCCACGGACTTCATCTTCTGCGTTCTGGCCGAGGAGTTCGGGTTCGTGGGCGTCATGGCGCTCATCGGCCTGTACGCCCTGCTCATCGTGGCGTGCCTCTCCATCGCCCGGCGCGCCGACAACCTCTTCGGCATGCTCATCGTCATGGGCGTCATCGGCATGTGGCTCTTCCAGATTTTGGAGAACATCGGCATGGACTGCGGCCTTATGCCCATCACGGGCATCCCGCTGCCCTTCGTCAGCTACGGCTCCTCGTTCATGGTTGTGAACTTCGCGCTCATCGGGCTCATCGGCTCGGTGTACTCCCATACGTCCACGCAGTCCGGCTTTGCCCGGACTCCCTCTCACGGAAGGAAGGCCTCATGAATCTTCCCCTCGATATCCCCGCCCTCCTGAAGGCGGCCACTGACATCGACGAGGCGCGCAACACGCCTCTGGCGGTGTCGGTCTACATCGACGAGACGGCCCCGGGCGATGTGGTGGGCCATGTGCGCAGCGCCTTTGCGAGTGCGGGGGCCAAGACCCGGGTGACCATTGGGTATTTGGATGACAACCTGCTCGCCGAGCCCTACGGGGCCGACGACATGGCAGTCATCGTCGCCGGGGATTCGCCCCGCATCGGCGAGCAGGCGGCCCACATCCGCGGCGCCGGCATTCCGGTCATGGTGGCCACCACAGCGCCCCGTGCCGTGGCCGCAGCTGCCGAGGCGGCAGGCTGGCCCGTTCCCGAGGGGGACATCGTCGCGCCGAACATGACCAACCCCACGCCCTTCGGGGACGCCGCCCGGGCTCTGGCGCGCCGCATCACCGCCGGCAGCACCGCCAACGAGGCGCCGAACGCCGCGGCGGCCGAGGCGGCGAGCGCGGCCGAGGCG
>CABSMC010000127.1 GCA_902478715.1 uncultured Adlercreutzia sp. | reverse complement strand
ACGCCGAGGGCGTCCGCTTGCGGCGTGACGAGCCGGTTACGACGGTCGAGCAGCCGCGGCGCGTCGATGAAGGTGTTGCGGTGCATGACGCCGTAGCGCGCGAACTCCGCCTCCTCCAAGCCGGGGATCATGCGGAACACGCGGCGCTGCTCGGGGAAGGTGAGGTTGGTCTGGAACCCGACGAGGTTGTAGCTGGCGCCGTGGGCGTCCTCGGCGCGCAGCTGCAGGGCCGCCCAAGGGCGGCGCCCCGTGCGCGGATCGGTGAGGCCCACCGGCTTCAAGGTGCCGAAGCGAGGGGCGTCGCGGCCGGCCCGGGCTATCTCCTCGATGGGCTGGCAGGCCTGGAACAGCTCGCGGGTCTCGAAGTCCTTGGCGATGACGCGCTCGGCCGCGAGAAGCTGCTCGATGAAGGCGTCGTACTCCTCCCGGGTGAACGGGGCGTTCAGATAGTCTCCGCCGGCACCGGCGTCCTCGTAGCGGCTTTGGCGGAACACCTTCCCGAAGTCGATGGAATCCGCCATCACCACCGGCGCCGCAGCGTCGTAGAAGGCCAGGGCGTCTCGCCCCGTCAGGGCCATAAGCGACGACGAGAGCGCGTCGGAGGTGAGCGGGCCGCTCGCCAAGACGATCGCGTCCGAGCCGGCGGCAAGGGAGGGGATGTCCGTCGCCTCGCGACGCTCCACCGCAATGAGGGGATGCTCCTCCACCTGGCGCGTCACGTCTCGGGAGAACAGCACCCGATCCACCGCCAACGCGCCGCCCGCGGCCACCGCATGGCGCTTCGCCACCGCGATCAGCGGCGACTCCAGAGTCGCGAGCTCCGCCTTCAAAAGCCCCGCCGCGCTGTCGGGCTTGGTGCTCTTGAGCGAGTTGGAGCAGACGAGCTCGGCCGCGTCCCCCGTATGGTGCACGGCGGTCGGACGCGCGGGTCGCATCTCGACAAGGCGCACGGAGATTCCGCGCGAGGCGAGGTTCAGGGCCGCCTCGCTGCCCGCCAGTCCTGCGCCTACTATGGTTACCGTATTGCTCATGGGGCAAAAGGATACCAAACAACGGTGCCGTAAGGCCCGTCAATTCCGCTTGGGCGCCCCAGCTTCTCCCTATCGACACAGCCATGGCCTACACCGCCGTCCGCAGGGCCGGATGCGGGCCGTAGCGCCCGTCGGGGTACTGGGCGATGAGCCCGTCGCGCTGGGCCTCGGCGAGCCAAATCATGAGCCAGGTGAACGTGTCGCCAGCCGGAGCATGGTCCTCGGCCAACTGACGCAGGGCCTCCATGCCCAAAGGCTCCGCCTGCAGCGCCGCGAGCAGAGCCTCCTCGCCGCGATAGGGCTGACTCGCCTTGCCGCGATCATCCGCAGCCTCGGCCCGCTGCTCCTTCAGGCAACCGAAGGTGGCGAAGAGGGCGTCGGCGAAGGCTTCGTCGTCCACAATGGGGAGCGCCCCCTGGTACAGCAGGCGGTTCGCCCCCTTCGACGCCGCAGAGGTGATGGCACCCGGCACCACCCATACCTCCCGGCCCGCGAGCAGCGCCTCGTCGGCCGTGGAGAACGTGCCCGAGGGCAGCCCCGCCTCCACGATGAGCGTGGCCCGGGAGAGCCCCGCAATGAGCCGGTTGCGGGCGCGGAAGGTGTGGGGCTGGGGCGGGAAGTCCCATTCGTGCTCGGAGACCACCGCGCCGCCGGCCGCCACGATGCGCTGGAAGAGCCCCGCGTTCTCCGCCGGATACAGCTGGTTGCAGCCGCCCCCGAGGAAGGCCACCGTGGGCGCGCCCGCGGCCAGGGCCGCCTCGTGGGCCACGGCGTCGCAGCCCCGCGCGCCCCCGGAGATGATGGCGACGCCGCGCTCGGCGGCCGCCGCGGCAAAGCGCTTGGCGCAGCCGCGCCCGTAGGGCGTCGCGCGCCGTGCACCCACGACGGCCAGCCCCTCGGCCAGCGCGCCGGGGCAGCCCACGCCGTACAGGCGCGCCGGGGGGTGGGGTATGCTCTTCAGCGCCTTCGGGAACAGCGGATCTTCCAAGGC
Organism: uncultured Adlercreutzia sp.; assembly: GCA_902478715.1. Lineage (GTDB taxonomy): Bacteria > Actinomycetota > Coriobacteriia > Coriobacteriales > Eggerthellaceae > Adlercreutzia. The sequence goes on along the minus strand of CABSMC010000127.1, from coordinate 1,174 downwards.
AAGCTCGAAGCGCTCCCCTTCCAATCTCATTACCTTCACAGGCATCGGTCACTTTCCTCCTATTCCATCGCGCACGCGGAAGTTCACGGCCTCCGCGATGTGCGCACTCTCGATTTCCTGGGATTCCGCCATGTCGGCGATGGTGCGGGCCACCGCGAGCGTGCGCGTGATGGCCCTGCCGCTCATGGCGTGCAGCTCGGCCTGGGCGATCATGAAGCGGCGCGGCCCGTCGGCCAAGGCCTCTATGGAGCCGTCGGGCTCCTTTTCGGCCATCTGCGATGCGCGCCATGAGGCGAAGTCCCGGGCCGCCATCACCCCCTCCCGCAGCTGCGCGGAGCTCGTCCCCCGCCTCCGCTCCAAAATCTCCGCCGGACGGATGCGGCGGACGTCCAGATGCAGGTCGATGCGGTCGATGAGGGGACCGCCGATGCGGTTCTGGTAGCCCCGGATCTGGGGCACCGTGCAGGTGCACTCCCGCTCCTCGTCGCCGAAGTACCCGCAGGGACACGGGTTGCTGGCCGCCACGAGCATGAACCGCGCCGGGAAGGTCACGTTGCCGTCGGCCCGGGTGAGCATCACCGATCCGCTCTCCATGGGCTGGCGTATGCCCTGCAAAACCGAGCTTTTGAACTCCGCAAGCTCGTCCAAGAAGAGCACTCCGTGGTGGGCCAGGGACACCTCGCCCGGCCGCAGGGGGCTGCCACCTCCCACGAGCCCGGCCAACGTGGCGCTGTGATGCGGATGGCGGAAGGGGCGCTGGCCCGCGATGATGGCATCGATGGGCTCGGCGGCCACGGAATGGACCACGGCCGCCTCCAGCATCTCGTCGGGACAGAGCGGCGGCATGATGGTGGACACCCGGGAGGCGAGCATGGTCTTGCCCGACCCGGGCGGTCCCATCATGAGCAGCCCGTGACCGCCGGCCGCGGCGATCTGGAAGGCCCGCTTGGCCGTCTCGTGGCCCGCGACCTCGGCGAAAGCGAGCTCCTCGACGGCCGCCACCGAGACCGCCCGCCCCCCGTGGGCCGGCAGCACCGCCGCCGCGCCTCCCTCACGGGCCGCCTGAGCCAGCGACGTCATGGCGAGCAGCCGCACGTCGTCCAAGGGCACCGGATCGCTGTCGGCGGCGCAGACGAAGTCCAACCCGAGGCGCCGGGCGCAGATGGCGCAGGCG
>CABSMC010000126.1 GCA_902478715.1 uncultured Adlercreutzia sp. | reverse complement strand
AACCTGCAGGGCAGGGGTCTCCGGCTTCCCGTGCGCGGGCGCGCGATTGCCCGCGCAAGCGATTCCTGCCCTGCGGAGCACCCGATTCCGCTACTATTGCAAAGCAACGCAAGGGAGAGTCTGTAAGGAGAGGGGATGTATGGAAGACGAAGTGAGGGAGCTTTCAGCTGACGAGGCTGCGGTGACCGAGGACATGATCGCGGCCCTCAAGGGGCGTGCGGCGTTCTACGACCTTTTGGCGGCCATCTACTTCCGGCCGCTTTCCGCCGAGCAAATCGAGAATATCGCCGAGATGGATTGGTCGGAGTACGCCGACATCAACGAGCTGTTCGCCGACGGTCTCAACGACATCACGCGCTACCTGCGCAAGCGGAACTCCGGTACCCGCCAGGCGCTCGCCGTCGATTTCACGGCCGCCTTCGCCGGCACGTCCTCGTGGAAGGGCCGTTACGCGGTGCCCTACGAGAGCGTGCACACGAGTGAGGAGGGGCTCTTTTTCCAGGACGCCTACCACGAGGTCTTCCAGCTGTACAAGGCCAACCACGTGGCCAAGTCCGAGGGGTACGACTTCCCGCACGACCATCTGTCGTTCATGTGCGAGTTCCTCGTGGTGCTCTCGGATCGCATCATTGCCGCCCTCGAGGCTGGCGACGACGCGGAGGCCCTGCGCCAGGTGCGCATTTCCCGCGCGTTTCTCGCCGACCACATCCTCTCGTGGTTCGACACGTTCCAGGATTTGGCGCTCCTCCTTTTGGAAACGCGCTTCTATCGGGGCATTTTGAAGATCTCCAAGGGCTTCTTCCTCGAGGACGCCGAGCTTCTGGATGCCATCGCCGTCGAGCTCGAGCAGCGCCTCGAGGCGCGAGAGGAGAGGTAACATGGACTTCGCGGTCATTCTCATTGCCACCATCGTCGGCTGCTTCGCCCTGCGCAATCCTCTGAAGGCGCTTCCGGTCGCGTTCTACGCCGCCGCCATCGCCATCGACGTCGTCTACGTGTACGGCGTGTTCTTCGGTCTGCCGCGCGCCATCTGGAGCCCGCTGTTCGTCCTCATTCAGAAGTGCGAGCTGTCGCTGGCCCTGTTCGTGGTCGTCATGTTCATCGGATGCCTGAACCGGGGCGGCCGCGCCTATCATTGGCTGAAGCCCGTGCGCAGCGAGCTGTCCATCGTGGCGTGGTTCCTCTCGCTCGGGCACATGGCCGTGTACCTGGAGAGCTACCTGCCGCGCCTTCTCGGCGGCGGCGAGATCGGCGGCAACGTCATGGGCGCCTTCGTTTTGGCGGTCGTGCTGCTGGCGCTGCTTGTCGTGCTCGGCGTGACCTCGTTTGCCTTCGTGAAGCGGCAGATGTCCACGGCCTCGTGGAAGAAGGTGCAGAAGCTGGCCTACCCGTTCTTCGGGCTGGTGTACGTGCACCTTTTGCTGATGCTTCTGCCCTCGGCCCTGCACGGCGGCCTCGCCGCTCAGGCCTCGGTGGCCGTGTACTCGGTGGTGTTCGTCGGCTACGCCCTCTGCCGCGTGGGCCGCGCCTTGGCGGACAAGCGCGCCGAGGACGCCGTGTCCGCATCCAACGACCTGACTCCCGCCATCTCCGACGAACCGGAAATGGTATCGTAGGCCAATCGGATCACATCGAGGAGCGCTCGGCTGTCGCTGGGCGCTCCTTGCGCTAGGGAGGGCAGTGATGGCCGAGACGAAAAATTTCATGGCGAAGCTCGTGCGAACTTGGCCGGCATTGCCGTATATGGCCTTGGGAGTTCTGCTGGCTTCGGTCTATATAGCCAGCTCGGGAACGGCGTGGTTGTCTGATAGCGAGACCAATGGTGGAAACCTTTCGGTGCTGACCGTGACCACGAGCCTGTCAGCCGGCGGCCTCATGCTTCTGTCCACCTTCGCGGTGCCCCGGGTGCGCTCGTGGCTCGAGCGCCCGATGACGTGCCTTTGGGCCGGGGCGGTCTCTTCGTTTGGCGCCCTTATCGTGATACTCATCGGCCCCTATTATTTGTCACCGGTGCTGCCCTATTTCGTTATCCGCTCGCTCTTCTTCATTGGCGGCGTACTTTTCGGTGTGGGCCTCGGGGCGATCGCCCTGCGTTGCGGGCAGCTCTACGGTGCGCTTCCGCCGCGCCAGGTCATCCTGTACGTGGCCTACTCCCAGTTTGTCGTGGGAGCCTCCTTCTTCGTTGTGCTGGGATCACCCGCCTGGGCACCGGTTCCCGGCGGTCCCAGCTTGGCGGGCATGGCCGCGTTCGTACTGCTGCCTTTGGCGGCCGGCATCTTGGCGTCGTTCTCCCGCTATATCGAGCAGCCGACGCCCACTCTCGTGCGCGACCATTCGCGCCGGTCGCTGCCGAAATCGTTCTGGAAACTTCTGGCCGTCGTCTTTGTGTTCTCTTGCATCGTGTCCTCGGTGTACGCGTCCACGGTGGCGGTCTCCTCCATTGAGACGACACTGTCCGGCTCGCGTCTCGTCATGCTCGCGCGCATGCTTCTGGCGTTGGTTTTGGCGGTGGTGGCCGTGGGCACCGAGGGGGATCGACTCAACTTCGGGAAGCTGTACTCGGTGGTGATGGTGGCCTCCGTGGCGCTTGTCGCCTGCCTGCCTTTGGTGACGGTGCTGCATACCGTGCTCGCCCAGGTGGTGTCGCTGTCCAGCGTCGTGTTCGAGTTGTTCCTGTGGTGCATTCTCGCCTTTATCGTATTCCAGCGGCGCACCTCCGCGGTCATCGTGTTCGGTTACGGCTACGGCGCCTACCAGCTCGGCAACGGCATCGGCTGGCTCTTCGGGGCGCAACTTCTGGGGACGCTGTTCGGCGCCGTCGGCGAGGCCTTCGCCTATATGATCATGGCGCTCATTGTGCTCGCTTGCGCTTTCCTCATCTTCTCGGAGCGCGAGTTCGACCGGCTCTTCGCGCCGGGGGAGGAGGGCGCCCCTTCGCTCAACGAGCTGCTGATGAGGGATCTTGCCGCCGAGAGCGAGGAGTCGGCCCGCGAGGACGAACCGGTGCGCAAGGGACGCTTCGGCCTGGCGATCGAGGCTTTGGCCGCAGACTACCAGCTCTCGCCCCGGGAGACCGACGTGCTGCGCTGTCTAGCCATGGGCTACAACTCGTCCACCACGGCGAGCAAGCTCAGCATCTCCTGGAACACGGTGCGCACCCATACGCGCAACGTCTACGGCAAGCTGGGCGTTCATTCCCAGCAGGAGTTGATTGCCATGGTGGATGACGTCACGGCGGGG
>CABSMC010000125.1 GCA_902478715.1 uncultured Adlercreutzia sp. | reverse complement strand
CTCATCAAGGGCGGCCATGGCGTGGGCGAGCCGGATGCCGCCGACGACTACCTGCGCATGGCCAGCGGCGAATCGGTGTGGCTGCGCGGCAAGCGCATCACCAACGACAACACCCACGGTACCGGCTGCTCCCTCTCCTCGGCCATCGCCTGCGGCCTGGCCCGGGGCTTTGCCGTGGACGTGGCCGTGCGCGACGCCAAAGCCTATGTGGCCGGTGCCTTGGCGGCCGGTCTGAACTTGGGGCGCGGCTCGGGCCCCCTCGACCATATGTGGCAGTACGGCGCCCCCATGCCCTGCTAGGGGATCTCGTCGAGGTACTGATATTTCTTGGGCGGATCTCCCTCGCGCTTGGCCGCTCCCCGTATTTTTCGTAATTCCCAAAATTGGGGCTTGACGGGGGGCGCTTGCTTCCGTAACATACTCACTTGCGCTCGCCGCTTTCGGGCGGTGTGAGCGAGAGAGTTCTGTTGGGGTGTCGTCTAATGGCAGGACAGCGGTTTCTGGTGCCGTATGTGAGGGTTCGACTCCTTCCACCCCAGCCATTTTCTCGCGTGGCATTTCGTGGCTCCGTCGTCTAGCGGTTTAGGACGCCGCCCTCTCAAGGCGGAGGTCGCCGGTTCGAATCCGGTCGGAGCTACCAAGAACTCACGAGCCGCCCTCGGGCGGCTCTTTTTGCGTCCGGCGAGTGTGGCGGAGAGGCGAGAAGGGAAGGCGTCGTGGAGTTTCTCATCGTGTGCCCGTTGGCGCTCATCGCCGGTTTCGTGGACGCCATCGCCGGCGGGGGAGGCCTCATCTCCCTGCCCGCTTACTTCTTTGCCGGCCTGCCGCCCCATGCCGCCATCGCCACCAACAAGCTCTCCAGCACTTTGGGCACGCTGGTGGCCACCGTGCGCTATGCGTTGTTCGGTTACATGGTGAAGCGCTTCGTTGTCGCGGGCGTCGCCTGCGGCCTGGTCGGCTCGGCCATCGGCGCGAACCTGGCGCTTCTGGCCGACGCCACCGTGCTGACCGTGGTGATGCTCGTGGCGCTGCCTCCGGTGGCGTTCCTCGTGTTCCGTTCCAAGAACCTCGACCGTTTCGCCGAGCATCCTCTGCCTCCGCGCCGGGCCCTGGCCGCCACGGCCCTCATCGCTTTGGCGGTGGGCGTGTACGACGGGTTCTACGGACCGGGGACGGGCACCATCCTCATGCTGCTGCTCGCCGCGATGGCTCATCAGGACGTTCGCACGGCCGCCGGCACTACCAAGGCGATCAACCTGGCCACCAACGTCGCCGCCTTGGCGGTGTTTCTCGTCAACGGTGCGGTGCTCATCCCCTTGGGACTCGCCGCCGCAGCCTTCAACATCGCCGGCAATTGGCTCGGCTCCACCTTCTTCGACAAGAAAGGGGCGCTCATCTTGCGCCCCATCATGCTCGTCGTCATTGTCCTGTTCGCCATTCGCCTCGTCGCCGACCTTCTGGCCTAGGACGCCTCTTTGCGAAGCTCTTCCGCGAAGGCCAGCAGCGCCTCGTGCTCGTTGGGGACGCGCTCGTCGATGACGGCGTCCAGACACGCGTCCAGCAAGCGCCCCACCTCCGGGCCGGCGGGGACGCCGAGAGCCATGATGTCACGGCCGTCGATGGCGAGGTGCTTCACGGTGAACGCGGCCTCATCTTCCAGAATCTGCTCCATAAGGGCGCGCAGCTCGTCGGCGGTATCGGCTCGGGGGGCGCAGAACGGCGCCTGGGCCAGGGCGTCGGCCCGCTTGATGTCGCAGAGGGCCGCGAACAGGTCGGTGCGTCCCCCAAGGCGCCCCAGCATGCGGCGCACGGCCCGCGCATTGGGAGGCACCACGTCGTCGTGGGCCCGCACGAGAGGAGGCACGTCCCGGCGCAGCCAGGCGGGGAAGGGAAGGCGGTGCATGATGCCGCAGGCCAATGACACGCTGACGGCGGCATGGCCGTAGAAATGCTCCACGGGCCCCTCGTCGGTCTCCTCGAAGAACGCCGCTGCGGGCTTGCCCATGTCGTGGAACAGGGCGCTCCAGCGCTGCAGCGGCTCGGGAGGCGTGCGCTGCACCACCCAGGCGGTGTGCTCGAGCACATCGTATATATGGTACTTCGTCACCTGGGCGCACCCCTTCATGGCCACAAGCTCCGGCAGCACGAAGGCCAGTACATCGACGCAGGCCATAAGCGCATCGTGCACGTAGTCGCCGCAGACGAAGCGCTCCAGCTCGTGGTAGACGCGCTCGCCGGACACTTGGCGCAGCAGGTTTTTGCAGGCGATCATGGCCTCGAAGGTGGCAGGGTCGATGGCCACACCGAGCTGTGAGGCGAAGCGACAGGCTCGCAGGATGCGCAGTGCATCTTCGGAAAAGCGCGTCGCCGGATCGCCCACGCTGCGCAGGACGCCGCGCTCCATGTCGGCCACGCCGCCGAAGGGATCGATGATCCCGCGCGCGGGGTGGTAAGCCAGGGCGTTTATGGTGAAGTCGCGCCGTTTCAGATCTTCCTCAATGGAGGAGGCTTGGGTCACGGAGTCAGGGTGGCGCCCATCGCTGTAGGTGCCGTCGGTGCGGTAGGTGGTGATCTCCAACGGCTCGCCGTCGCGCACTACCGTGAGCGTGCCATGGGCGACGCCGGTCTCCACGGTGCCCCAGCCGGCATCACGAAAGGCCTCTTGCACCGCGGGCCAGGGCAGGCTCGTCGCGATATCCACATCGTGGATGGGCCGCCCGAGCAGAGCGTCGCGAACGAAGCCGCCCACGCACCATGCCTCCCCTCCGGCCTCCTCGATGATTTCCAGAGCATCATGGGCGGCAAGAGGAAGGGGCAGCGCTTGGGGAAGATCGTCCCGAATCGCTTCGCCGGGAGCGAATTTGTTTTCACGTCCAGCACGGACAGCGACCGTCTCGTCGGGCTTTGTCGCGTCTGAAGGCCGCGATGCGTCGTTGGAGAAGCGATAAGGACGCGGTGATGTGTTGGGGTTGCGGTGAGCGGCAGTCATAGAGCTTGTCCTTAGGATCGGTGATTTATCCCTATTATACAGGGCTTTTGCGAGATAAGAAGATGCAGCGTGATGCAGCTGGGCAAAAAGTTTTAATAAATTTCAAAAAACCCCTTGCACGAAACCCGGGGAGCTGTATCATATGCGGGCTGCCTTTTCCGGAAGTGCGGAAGGCGGCGCCCCCGGCGGTCCGGGCGGCCTGTCAAGCGAGAAAGCGAAGTTGTCGAGATTTCGTGAACCGCTTGACGGGGGATGCGAGTCCCTGTAAAGTATTTCCTTGCGCCGCTCGCGAG
>CABSMC010000124.1 GCA_902478715.1 uncultured Adlercreutzia sp. | reverse complement strand
CAGGTTCTGCGGCATGGCGCTCGGCAACGCGGCAAGCCATATCTTGGACACCCTGGTGGCCGGCGGGAACGTGCAGGCCAACGTCGTGGCTATGGCCGCTATTCTGTGTCTGGTGATCGTGGCGTTCCTCGTGCTGCCCGAGGGAACCGTGGCGCAGCTGTCCCGACGCGAGGGACACGCGGAGCGCGGAGAAGACCCTGCGGCCGAAAACGGCGATCTCGCCGAATCGGAGGCAAAAGACGGCGCTGCAGGGGATGGGCAGGCCGACGGTGCCGCCGCGGCGGATCGCATCGAGCGGCACTGCGCCGCCGTGACCCGCGACTTCGGGCTCACCCCGCGCGAGAGCGAGGTCATCGTGCTTCTGGCCTACGGGCGCACGCTGGCCATCATCGCCCGCGATTTGCATATCGCCCAAGGCACGGCCCGCACCCACATCGAGAACATCTACCGCAAGCTGGATGTGCACAAGCAGCAGGAGCTCATCGATTTAGTGGAAAGCCACGGGGAAACCCGCGGGGCGTAACAGGCTCCGGCACAAAGGGGGCGCGCCCTGTCGGACACGCCCCCTCATCGTCTGCTCCTAAAGAAAGCTGCCAGCCAGTGCTACTCGGCCGGCACCGCAGCGGTTTGCGCCTCGCCATCCGTCGCACCGGCGGTGCGCTCGGCCCGCTCACGCTCGATGGCGGCCAGGGCCTCCTGGGGCGTGGGCGGACGCGGCGTCTCCCGCGCGATGGCCGCAGCCAGGGCCTCCTCGTCGACCCCTTCGATGGCAATGGAGCGGATGGCATCGCCGATGGCCAGCTGCTCGATCACCTCGAGCCCCTCGGTCACCTGGCCGAACACCGTGTACTTGTCGTCGAACTCAGGCTGCTCGCCCAACGAGAAGTAGAATTGGCAGCTGCCGGAGTTGGGCGCGGACTTGTGGGCCATGCACAAGCTGCCGAGCCCGTGTCGGTTGCGGGGGTTGCCCTCCCACTCGTCGATGATGGTGTAGCGCGCGTCCCCCGTGCCCGGATGCATCCCGCGGATGGCTCCCTGAGCGGCGGCGAGCACCTGGGCCGGCCCCATGGTGCGCGTGGTGGGGCAGCCGCCGAGCACCACCGACCCGGGCTTCTTCGCATGGAACTTCAGATTGTCGTAGAAGCCCTTCGCAGCCAGCTCGATGAAGTTGCCCACGGTGATGGGCGCCTCGCGCCCGAACAGCTCCGCGCGCACGGCACCGCGCGCCGTCTCGATGACGGCCACCTCCCGGCCGTTGGGCTTATAGCCCGGAGTGTAGATTTCCAGTTCGATGCGTCCCATAACGCTCCCCTTCCCTGCAAGGGCGCGCTCGCCTCGGCGCCGCACCCGCTCGGGCGCCGCGCCCCTCAGGCACCGCGCCCGCAACCTTCAACAAAAAGCCCTCCCATCTTAAGACAGGAGGGCCGCACGCGCGTCCGATGGAGCATCCTATTTTGCGCGAAATCGCCCGCAACTCGAGTTCTCGTGAACCGTGAGAATTGGAAAATGTGCTTTTTTGTTCACCTTTCTGAGCTGGGATTTCTTGAGTTTTTGCAGATCAAATAAGGCATTTTTCAAAATCAAAAAACACATTTTCCAATTTTCTGGGCCAAAAAAGCACATTCTCCAAATCCCGTATTCCAGAAAAGCACCTTTTCCAAATTGGGAAGAACGAAAAAGGCCCGACCGCTGACTGGATGCGGTCGGGCCTTTCGGGTTGGGACAGTGCGGGAACCCCTTAGGCAGCCAGGCGACGGGCGATGGCCTGGATGAACTCGCCGGTGGAAAGAGTGGTCGGGTTCGGGAGCGTCGTGATGCGGGCGAGGTCGCCGGTCATCTCGCCGGCCTCGATGGTGGCAAGCGTTGCCGCTTCCAGGCGGTCGGCGAAGGCGACCAGATCAGGCAACTCGTCCAGCTCGCCGCGCTTGCGCAGGGCGCCGGACCAGGCGAAGATGGTGGCCACGGAATTCGTGGACGTCTCCTTGCCCTCCAGGTGCTTGTAGTAGTGGCGCTGCACCGTGCCATGGGCCGCCTCGTACTCGTACACACCCGCCGGGCTCACGAGCACCGAGGTCATCATGGCCAGCGACCCGAAGGCGCTCGACACCATGTCGCTCATCACGTCGCCGTCGTAGTTCTTGCAGGCCCAGATGAAGCCGCCCTCAGCCTTCATGACGCGGGCCACGGCGTCGTCAATGAGCGTGTAGAAGTACTCGATGCCGGCCTCCTCGAAGCGGGCCGCGTACTGGTCGTCGTAGATCTCCTGGAAGATGTCCTTGAAGCGGTGGTCGTACTTCTTGGAGATGGTGTCCTTCGTGGCGAACCACAGATCCTGCTTGGTGTCCAGCGCGAACTCGAAGCAGCTCATGGCGAAGCTGGCGATGGAGGCGTCGAGGTTGTGCATGCCCTGGGCCACGCCGGCGCCGTCGTACTCGTGCACGAGCTCGCGGATCTCCGTGCCGTCCTCACCGGTGTAGACGAGCTCAACCTTACCGGGACCGGGCACGCGGATTTCAGCGTTCTTGTACACGTCGCCGTAGGCGTGGCGGGCGATGGTGATAGGTTTCACCCAGTTGCGCACGCAGGGCTCGATGCCCTTCACGATAATGGGCGTGCGGAACACCGTGCCGTCGAGCATCGCGCGAATGGTGCCGTTGGGGCTCTTCCACATCTGCTTCAGGTCGTACTCCTCCACGCGCGCCGCGTTCGGCGTGATAGTGGCGCACTTCACGGCCACGCCCAAACGCTTGGTGGCCTCGGCGGACTCGAAGGTGACCATATCGTCGGTAGCGTTGCGGTTCTCGAGACCCAAATCATAGTACTCGGTCTTCAGATCCACGAAGGGGCAGATCAGCTCGTCTTTGATCATCTGCCAGATGATGCGGGTCATCTCGTCGCCGTCCATCTCCACGAGCGGCGTGGTCATTTGAATCTTGGTCATGGTGCTCCTAACGACTAAATCGGTTGCGACCATGCTACCGCGAAATGTGAGCAATTCGCCCCGCAATTCGCCTAGAAACAAGGTTGTAACGGGGAATTGAAGCGTGGGAAGCAGGAAAGGAGGAAGGAACTGTCCGGCTCGGAGGGGCCGAGGGAACCCGTGCTCAAGCAATGGCTCGCTTTGTGGAACAGCCCACTGGGCTGTTCCAGTCGCTGCGCAACCTGCGCGCGGGCCCCCTCGGCCCCTCCGAGCCTACTCAACTTCGGTTGCTTCGGGGACAGACGCAATCTCTTCCAGGAAGGCTTTGCCGTAGGTGGCGAGTTTTTTCTCGCCGATGCCGGGGAGGGCCAGCAACTCCTCTTCGGTGGCGGGGCGGGCGGCGGCCATGGCGGCTAAGGTGGCGTCGTGGAAGATGACGTAGGGCGGCACGGCGGCCTCCTGGGCCAGGCGCAGACGCAGGGCGCGCAGGCGTTCGAAGAGCTCGGCGTCCGCCTCGGTGAGATCGGCAGCGCC
>CABSMC010000123.1 GCA_902478715.1 uncultured Adlercreutzia sp. | reverse complement strand
CGCCGAGGAAACGGCTCTCATGGAGGCCGCCTCCGCCATTGTCGTCGCCGACCAGGCGGCAGTCACGACTGCCGAGGCCGAGGAAGCGCTCACGCCCCGGGCCACCGGCGAGCTGCCCTTCCCCTCGACCATCGAGGAGGAAACCCCTGAGCTGGAATCTTCCATAGATTTCTCGGCGCCCGAAGAGGCCGCGCCGGTTCGCGATGGCGCCGATGGGGAGGCTCCCTTCCCAGGGCCCTCCGCACGGCCCCCGCGCGCCAAGGGCCCGATCATCGCCGCCGCATGCATCGCCCTGGCCGTGGTGCTGGCGGCCGTAGCGGGTGGTACCTATATGGCCGAGCTGTGGGGCGGCAAGACCATCCCCGAGGTAGTGGGCCTCTCCCAGCCCGAGGCGGTCGACGCCTTGGCAGCCAAGGGGTTCGTTGCGCAGGCCGTCGAAGTGAAGTCCGACGATCCCCAGGGCACGGTGCTCTCGAGCGATCCCGAGCAGGGGCATCGCGCGGAAGAGGGCAGCACCGTGACGCTCTCCGTGGCCGTACCACGCATCGTGCCGGCCATCGTGGGCGCCACCAGCGAAGAGGCCGCCCAGGCTCTGGAGGCCGAAGGGTTCACGGCGGTCACCTACACCGAGGAGAAGTCGAACGAGGCCGCGGGCACCGTGCTGGCCGTGAGTCCGGAAGCGGGCACGGAGGCGAAATCCGGCGACGCTATCACCGTCACCGTGGCCGTTCCCTACACCGTACCCGATGTGGAGGGCATGTCCGAAGCCGACGCCAAGGCCGCGCTTCAAGCCGAGGGCTACGAGGTGACGAGCGAGTGGTACACCACCGAGGACATCGAGGAGGGCACTGCCGTCTCCACCGACCCGGCCGCCGGCAGCGAGCTGAACTCTGGCTCCGAGGTCACGCTGTATGTCGCCCACTCCCGCGGCACCGAGCTGGTGGACCTTACTCGCGAGATCCTGCCCGGGGCCAACCTCACCAACGACGAGGGCAGCTTCAAGGTGGAGAACATCAAGAGCTGCACCTACCGCGGCGACGGCGAGGTGCTCTACACCGTGGAGGCGCGCCAGTACGAGGTGGTCACGATGCCCTTCGGCCTGGGCCAGGAGACGGTGTTCGCCAAGAAGCTCACCACCATCGAGGGCGGCATCGTGTGGAACGACGACAACGAGGTCTCCTACGCCAGCCCCTCCATTCGCTACTAGGGGCGGGGCGGCTCCGTGGCGCAACCCACCTATTCCATCCGCGCGCTCGTGCTGCGCCGCACGAAGCTGGGGGAGAGCGACCTCATCCTTACCCTGCTCGCCGAGGACGGCAGCCAAAAGCGGGCCGTGGCCAAGGGGGCGCGGCGCCCGAAGAGCAGCTTCGCGGCCCGCACCGAGCCCTTCTGCGTCATCGATGCCCTGTGCGCGACGGGCCGAAGCCTCGACATCTTAAAGGAGGCTCGGCTCGTCGCGCCCCACGACGTTTTGCGCTGCAACCTGGAGGCCTCCGCCGCGGCCGCGCCCGTGGCGGAGCTGCTCGGACGCATGAGCCAGCGCGACCTGGCCAACCCGCACCTGTTCCAGTCGGCCGACCGCGCCCTGGACGCCATGGATGGCGCCGACGACAATCATCGCGCGGCGCTTTCGGCCGCCGAGCTGCTGAAGATCCTCGCGTTCTCGGGCCTGCGCCCGAGCCTCGAGGTCTGCGTCGGCTGCGGCGAGCCCATGGCCCTCGCCGAGGGTGCCCGCATCCCGTTCTCGGCCGCAGGCGGCGGTGTGCTCTGCGAGAGCTGCCGGGGTTTGGATGAATCCGTGCTCGTGGATGCTGCCACGCTCTGCTGGGCACAGTACTTCCTCACGAGCACGTTCGACGCCATCGCGGAGGGGCCGGCCGACCTCTCGGCCACCTTCTCGGTGCTGCATCTCGTGCAGGATCTCGTCCGCGCCCACATCGGCAGCTCGCTCAAGTCCCTCGAGTTCCTCTTCACGTGCGGCCTGTTCTAGTGTCGCACCGCTTTTTCGCCGCGCTCACCCAGCCCCAATATGCAGAAACCGTGTCGCTCGCGGAAACCTTGGGCGAGCCGCGCCGCAAGTGCCCTATACTGGCCGGGCTGCCAAAACGGCGGCGGAATTCGCCTTTGGTTCCCACGGACCACTTCCATGGCTACCCAAGACGGATGGAAATGACAGGGCCGCCCACGCGCGGCGAAGACGGGGGAAACCCCGGAAAAGAAAGGTGGACCAGCTATGGCCAGCAAGCTCAGCATCTCCAAGGAGCGCACCGCCGAACTCATCAAGGAGTTCGGCAAGAACGATCAGGACTCCGGTTCCGCCGAGGTTCAGGTCGCCATCCTCTCGGAGCGCATCCGCAACCTCACCGAGCACCTGAAGACGCACAAGAAGGACAACCACACCCGCCGCGGCCTCATGATGCTCATCGGTAAGCGCCGCGGTATGCTGAAGTACATCAAGGAGCGCAACATCGAGGAGTACCGCGAGCTCATCAAGAAGCTCGGTATCCGCGACAACATCTAGCTCGAGCATGTACGGGGCCCCGCCTGGGGCCCCGTTTTCTGCTATAAGCGGTCGGAAGCGCATGAGGCGCCGACGGTCGCGGGGGCGGCGAATGTAAGTAGCCGCGCCCGAAGAAGTCCTCCGCAATGAGGCGGGGGAGTTGAAGAGAAAGAAAAGCGTTATGACGAAAATTGTCGAAGAATTCGAGTTGTACGGCAAGCAGTACCGTCTCGAGACCGGCGAGCTGGCCAAGCAGGCCACCGGTGCCGTGCTCGTGACCTGCGGTGCCACGAGCGTGCTCGTGACCGCCGTCGTCTCCAGCCAGGAGAAGGACTACGACTTCTTCCCGCTCACGGTCGACTACATCGAGAAGATGTACGCCGTGGGCCGCATCCCCGGCGGCTACCTGAAGCGCGAGGCGAAGCCGTCCGACCACGGCACGCTCGTGGCCCGCATGGTTGACCGCCCCATCCGCCCGGGCTTCCCGGACGGCTACAAGAACGAGGTGCACATCGTGGCCACCCCGTTCGTCATCGACGGCGAAAACCTGCCCGACACCATCTGTGTGGCCGGCGCCTCTGCGGCGCTGCTCGTGGGCGGCGCCCCCTTCGACGGCCCGGCGGCCTGCGTACGCATCGGCCGCGACATCGAGACCGGCGAGTTCATCGTGAACCCCACCAACTCCGAGCAGGAGAACTCCGATCTGGAGCTCACCATCGCCGGTACCGCCGACTACATCTCCATGGTGGAGGCCGGCGCCGCTGAGATCTCCGAGGAGGACATGCTCGCCGCCATGACCTTCGGTCAGGAGGCCATCGCCGCCTTCTGCGAGAAGCAGGCTGCCTTCCTCGCCAAGGTGAACCCGACGCCCATGGACTACACCATCCACGCTGCCGACCCGTCCGTGGCCGAGCGCGTCGACGCGCATCTCGACGAGATGTCCGCGGCCCTCAAGGACGCCGACAAGGCCGCCCGCATGCAGAAGGTGGAAGAGCTCAAGTCCTCCATCATCGAGAACGACTTCACCGAGGAGGAGCGCGCTGCCTGGGGCCTGTCTCTTATACACATCTGACGCTGCCGACGA
>CABSMC010000122.1 GCA_902478715.1 uncultured Adlercreutzia sp. | reverse complement strand
CGCAGCACGGCGCTGACGCTGCCCAGCCCGTCCTCCAGGTAGGTGTCGGCGATCGCGAGATTCTCGTTCCCGCCGGAGGTCGACAGGCGCGACAGGCCGTACACGTCGGCGAGGTCCCCCGCCGCGGACGACTCGCGCCACACCGGCTGGGCCACGTCGCCGAGCACCGTGGAGTTCACGTACTCCACCAGCTCCCAGCGCTCCTGCACGTAGGGGCTGTAGGCGGGCACGGTGCCCCGGCGCAGGCCGAAGGTGCCGAGCGGGGGCGGCTCCTCCCCGGGCGCCTTGGGGCTCGCGAGCGGGTATGGCTATGGAATTTCAAGGTGCGTGGCGCTCCCAGCCCTCCATCAAAACTCGGGGGCGGACGCAATGAGGGGCCGGCCGCCATCAGGTAACGGCGGCCGGCCCCTATTGGATTTTCAAGGTACGGGGCGCATCGTTCCCCAGACGCTGTGGTCGGTCGAGAGCACGCCTGGTACGACAACCCACCCGATCGTCTGCTCTAGCCATCAGAAAACTACCGCGCCCCCGCCGACCGCGAGCACCTTTCGCCCGAACGGTCGAGCTTCCGCATGCAGAAAGCGCGCTGCGAAGGCAGTCGGAACGAAAGGCCCTCGAACTCATAGCGCTCTCCTGATTGCTCGGAGACAAATCGACGTCGTCCGGCCCAAAAGCAGCCCCCAAGTCCCGGACTCGACGGCCGCCGGCTCAGCCGCAATCCCAGTAGTACATGACCCGCGAGAAATCGAGGCGCCGCAGGTCGTCTCCATTGATGAGGAACACGCCCACGCCCCCGTCTCCCCACTCGACGCAAGGGGATGCGCGGCAACCGGCGCTGGATCCCAGCTGGAACAGGACGGTGTCGTAGCGCCTGATCCTCTCGGCATCGGGCCACGCCCGAGGATCGACCTGCTCGAACGTCGGCCAACCGCCCACCTGATCGCGCGACCCCGGAGGCGGGCACACCTCCTCGATGTCCGTCACGAACAGGTCCTCCGCATAGTCGAACGCGTGCCAGAACACGGGCAGGTCGTACGGGCCCCGCCGACGCGCCTCAAGCGGCTCCCCGGGCACCAGGCCGTCCCACGTCTCGACGAACAGGCGGTCGAAGCGCCAGTCGCAGGCCGTCATCGGCTGCAGGGAGGCACGGTCGGCGAACCGAAGGGAAAAGCATCCGGTGGGACGGAAGGGGAGGCGCTTCTCCGTGCCGGCAGGCGCGTCAACCGGGGCGAGCGGCCCGGCCCCCGCGGGCCAGTACAGAACGCGGAAGCCGTCTTGGACATCGTAGGCGCCGGTTCCGTCCAGACCCCACTCGACGCCGTCGCCGCGCACGAAGAGCTGGAGGATCCCCGAGCGCGGAAACCCCGTCAGCGAGGCCAGGTCGGCGCAATCGACCTGGGCGAGCATCGCGAGGGGCCGCCCCTCCCCGTCGAGCGGCCATTCAGCGCCATGCGGCATGAGGGGGCTTCCCCCCAGCTTGCTGCCGGGGAACCTCTCCCCTACGCGCTCGCCGACCTCGAAGGGCAGCGCCGGCCTCGCCGCAGACCTGGCCAACGCGAGCGTCAGCCCCTTTATCTCATCATCGATCCCCATGCTTGCCCTTATCTCGCAAGGTCCTTGCGAAGCGCTCCGCGCTCACACGCACACCGACTTGAAAACGATGCTCCCTGCCGGCAACTCGCTGTCCCACACGAGCCTGAATTCCAATCCCGTCAGACCGCACTCCTCTACCCGGTTCTTAAAGCTATCAGTGCAAAGCGGATGGTAAACCATTTCCTCGGGAATGCCGAAAAGCGTCAATGGCGCAACGACTTCTTCGTTGAACTGGTACTCAAGAAACCCCCTCACCTCGCCGGATGTCGTTCGAGATACAACCGATTCACGGTGGTTCACGCAATTCTCTGCTGACATCACATGTATGAGCCACAGAGATTCTCCCTCCAATTTTGCGGGCAACAGCTCGGTGTTCTCATCCAACAGTTCTTCGAGACACTTCTTGGCATGATCCGTCACTATCAGTGACCGCCCCGAAAACCACGGAGAATCGAAACGTAGGGGCGAATGGGTGCCGTTGACCCCAATCAATTCCAATTGAGTCCATCCATTTTTGCGTGGTGCATCGTTGAGAACGTCAACAATAAATGGAAAGTTACCTCCCTTTACCTGCACCCATTCATTGTTATTCTCAGAATGTCCTACTTTCCAGACTTTCACAAAACCATCCTCTCTATTTGTACTCAAAAGTACCTGCAAGCAATTCGTTTCGTATTTTATCGAGTTCCTTGAGTACGCTTTCCCTTGAGCCTGAAGCTCTAATTAAGCGGTTATTGATTTCGTCATAGTATTTATTCGTATGCAAACCAGGATGGTAAGCACTCTCCGAAACGATCTCCTTCCGGGCTGGCAGAAAGACGCCGTTCGAGGGATCGTTGACGTCTATATCCCATTTCTCGAGAATTTTTCGCGCATCATCGGCCCTCTTGTCTCCGCCTGCAACGATATGGTGCGCGGCATAGCTCCCGGAGGGCCGCACGACGCCCACCGCTTCCATGTTTGCTCCGAGAATTCTTGAGTTGGCCGACCTTCCCAACTTCAGCGCTGCGGCGGACTCCTCAGCGGCCTCCGACGCGGCCTTCGCAACGCTCTTCGCGAGCTTCCCTCCCTTGAGAAGATCGCCCCCGTAGGGCAAGAGCGCGGCAATGGCGGATATCGCCATGTTCTCATAGTCGCCCTCGATCCAATAGGCAAGGGCATTGGCTCCGTCGGACAGGGGCGTGGGATCCAGGGTGCCCACGATGTCCAGCGTCGTGTGGGGGTCGGAGTCGAGGTTCCTTTTCCCGGGGGCGCCGAAGTACTCGGCAGTCGTGCAGAAGAGCTCCATCTGGCGGTCGCGGTCGCGGCGCGCCTGGCCGTAGAGGGCGCTGCGCTTGGCGGCGGCGCGCGTGCCGCCGCGCGTCGCGGCGAGGCGCGACGTCAGGGAATGCCCCGTGGTCTGGGCGCCCACCCAGGCCTGCATCTTGCCGGCCCCGGTGCTCACGACGGACTTCGCGGACGGTTGCACCGCCGCGCGCCGCTTGCCGCCGGACGCCAGGACGGGGCTCGAGACGCGCCTCGTCGTCAGGAGCCCCGGCTTCTTGGAAGACAGGGCCCTCTGGGTGTAGTTGCGGGACATCCAGGTGCCCGTCGACGCGCCGGCGCCCCGCCTGGGGTTGGACGCGAGCCGCCTGATCCTCTTGGCGTTGGCGCCGCCGTACTTCACCCGCGACTCGTGCCCCGTCGGGTCGCAGGCCGCCACCGGGTTGCCCTCCGCGTAGGCGTAGCGGTTGAGGGTGGCCGGGTCGGCGGCGTCGCCCAGCAGCGAGTCTCGGCTGCCGAACGCGCCCATGGAGGGGTCGTACCAGCGGGCGCGCAGGTACTGGAGCCCTCCCTCGGGCGAGGTGAGCTCGGCGTTGTATCCGTAGTGGGGCCGCTCGAACCTGTCGCCGTAGCCGGGAAGCGACTCCGTGGCCAGCTCCTCCTCGCCCCACGGGGAGTAGGAGAGGCTGGCGGCCACGGCGCCGCCCTCCCGCAGCACGGCGCTGACGCTGCCCAGCCCGTCCTCCAGGTAGGTGTCGGCGATCG
>CABSMC010000121.1 GCA_902478715.1 uncultured Adlercreutzia sp. | reverse complement strand
CCCCTCGGCCTTATAGGCCCTGAGCAAACCACCCCTTTGAGGGGTGGTTCATGATTCACGTTGCAAAAACTTCTGAAAAAAATGGTCACAAACTCTAGTTCTGGGTTTCTCTTCTCCTCTCTTTGCGGCATATGGCGCTGTAGGATGAAGAATCAGTCGAGAGAATACACGAGAAACGATATTAGTTTTTGAAAGAAGATGCGGTAGGTTAGATTATTGCGGATTCGGAAAACCCAAAAGTCGCTTTTGTGACCAATACCTCCAAAGTTTATGCAACGCAGATCCAAACGATTCTCCAACAGGGGCTGTTTGCGTGGCTTTGTGGTCGCGTTTCGGGCTACCATGCGAACGTCAACCGCGAGACAAGGAGAGCGATATGTTGAAGGCCATCGAGATCAAGCCCGACGTGTTCTGGGTGGGCGGCATCGATTGGAACGAGCGCAACTTCCACGGCTACACCACCGAGCGCGGAAGCACCTACAACGCCTACCTTATCCTCGACGAGAAGATTACGCTCATCGACACCTGCAAGAAGCCCTTCACCGGCGAGCTCATCGACCGCATCGCCGATATCGTCGATCCCGCCTCCATCGACTACATCGTGTCGAACCATGTGGAGATGGATCATTCCGGCGGCCTTCCGGCTCTGGCTGAAATCGCCCCGAAAGCCACTATCGTCACCGGCGCGCCCAAGGGCGTCCAGGGGCTTCGCGCCCATTACGGGGACGGGCTTAACCTCGTGGGCGTGAAGACCGGCGACACCCTTAACATCGGCAAGCGCACGCTCGCCTTCGTGCAGACGCCCATGGTGCACTGGCCCGATTCCATGGTTACCTATGACGAGTACGACCAGATCCTGTTCTCCAACGATGCCTTCGGCCAGCACTACGCCTCCTCGAAACGCTTCGATGACGAGGTGGGGCTGCCGGAGGTGCTCGTGCAAGCGCAGAAGTACTACGCCAACATCGTCATGCCCTACGGCAAGAATGTGGAAGCGGCCCTAAAGGCGCTCTCCGGTCTTGCCTTCGATATGATCGCCCCGGCCCACGGCATCATTTGGCGCAGCCATGTGCCGGAGATCTTGGAGATGTACGAGAAGTGGAGCAGCGGCATCCCCGAGGAGTACGCGCTCGTGGTCTACGATTCCATGTGGCACACCACCGAGGCCATGGCCACGGAGATCACCGAGGCCTTCATCGAGATGGGCATTCCCGCGCGCTTGCTCGATCTGAAGGTGAACCACATCTCCGATATCATGGCTGAGGTGCTGGATGCGCGCTACATCGCCGTGGGCTCGCCGACGCTCAACAAGACGATGATGCCCACGGTGGCGTCGTTTCTCTGCTACATGCGCGGTTTGGCGCCGGCCGGGCGCGTCGGCATCCCCTTCGGCAGCTACGGCTGGGCGCCCATGGGCCCCAACGAGGTGTACCAGGCCCTGGAGAGCTGCAAGTTCACCCTGCCGGAGGCCCCGCTTACCCACCAATGGGTGGAAGATGAGGAGGGCCTGAATGCCCTGCACGACGCTATCGTCGACTATGTGAGCCTCTTCCACGGGAAGGCTTAAAGACCGGCACGAAAAAGGGGCTCCCGACGGGAGCCCCTTCGCTAGCTGGCAGATGCGCCCTAGTAGCGCGTGTAGATCATGCCGGAATGCACGGCGGAGATCTTCACGACGTCGCCGGTGCGCGGCGCGTGGATCATCTGGCCGTCGCCGATGTAGATACCGCAGTGGTGATCGTTGCAGCAGATGTCGCCCGGCTTGGGGTTCGAGACGCGCGTGTAGCCCATGAAGCTGGCGGCGGTGCCCAAGCGGCTGTGGCGGCCGAGCAGGCAGTAGCTCACCAGGCCGGAGCAGTCGTAGGAATCCGGCCCCACGGCGCCCCAGGAATAGGGCTTGCCCAGCTCGCCGTAGGCGCGATCGACGGCCGTGCCGCCAACGGTCTGGGGCTTCGAGTTGTTCGACGAGCCGCCGCCGGAGCTGCCGGAGCCACCGCTCGAGCTGCCGCCGGAATTTCCGCCGGAGCCAGATCCGCCACCCGAATTTCCTCCGGAGTTGCTCTGCTGCTGACGGCGCTCTTCCTCCTCGGCCTGGCGACGGGCCTCCTCTTCAGCGGCCTGGGCGGCGGCGAGTGCCGCGGCCTCGCGGGCCGCCTCTTCCTCGGCGAGCAGCTGGGCCGCTTCCTCGGACAGGGAGTTGTAGGTGTCCTGCATCTGGGAGACGAGGCTCTCGGCCTCCTTCTTGACGGCCTCGGCCTCCTCGGCCTTCTGGGCGGCGACGTTGCGCTGCTCCTCGTAGACGGCCTTCTCAGATTCCACCTCAGAGCGCAGGGTCTTGGTTTCCTCCACCATGTCGGCGTCGTTCTGGTTCATATCGTTCAGGAGGTCCCAGTTCGAGGCGAAGGCCTGGAACGTGGTGGCTCCCAGAAGAAGGTCGAGGAACGTAGACGAGCCGGAACGGTACATGGAGCGGGCGCGGTTGCCGAGCTTGTCCTGCAGCTCGCTGATGCGCGAGGAAGCGGAATCGATGCGACCCTGAGCCTCGTCCATGCGGGCTTGGGCATCGTCGCGCTCGGTTTCAGCCGCATAGAGGGAGACCTCGGCGCGGTCGAGCTTCTCCTGCATGGCGTTGAGCTTCTCAAGTGCCGCATTGGCCTCGGCCTGCTTCTCGGCGGCCGTGACGGCATGGGCTTTGGCGGGCATGAGCGGGGGCAGGCACAGCGAGATGCCGAAAGCGGCCGCTCCGCCGACGAAGGCGCGTCTGCTGAAAGGACGTGTATGCTCACTCATATAAAAGTATCCTCCTGGTTGAGCATCTAGTGCGTTGGGGCAAACTAGTTTCGTATCATAGCACGGATGGCGCCTCTTCACGACCCCCACAGAAGGGATTCACAAGCCGACCTCAGCCCATCCGCGCGGGAATTCGCGCCGTTCGCGGCCGAAAAAAATCATGAGTGAGGGAGGGTTTCCATACCTTGGGGGAGAGGTGCGCTTTCTCATCCAACATATGGTGTCCAAGTGTCTCTATATATAGTAAGAAGAAAGCGCGGTTGTCGAGTTCCTCGTTCGAGGTTGGGGAGGAATCGTGGAGACACGCCCGGGGGCGTGTAAATGGTTGACACGCTTGTTGCCGTAGCGTATTATTCCGTTCGCTCGCTTTTCGCGGAACAACGCGAAAGACGGGTGGCAGCTTGAAAAGTACACATGAATTAAGCGCCGAAATGGGCGTGTGCCCGAGTGGTTAAAGGGGACGGGCTGTAAACCCGTTGGTTATGCCTACCTAGGTTCGAATCCTAGCGCGCCCACCATTTCTGCCTGTGTAGCTCAGTCGGTAGAGCACTTCGTTGGTAACGAAGAGGTCACCGGTTCAAGTCCGGTCGCAGGCTCCACTTGGCGGTGTAGCTCAGTTGGTCAGAGCACACGGTTCATACCCGTGGCGTCACTGGTTCAAATCCAGTCACCGCTACCATTTAGATTTACCGCGTCCTTTCTGGGCGCGTTTATTTTGTTGCAATTCGTTTCGCAATCACCCTTGAAGGAGGATGAAACATGGCTAAGGAGAAGTTCGAGCGCTCGAAGCCGCATGTTAACATCGGCACCATCGGTCACGTCGACCACGGTAAGACGACGCTGACGGCCGCCATCTCCAAGACTCTGTCCGAGAACGACGGCTCCCACGGCACGGCGCACGCTGACTTCACTGCCTTCGACATGATCGACAAGGCCCCCGAGGAGCGCGAGCGCGGCATCACCATCTCCATCGCTCACATCGAGTACGAGACTGATACCCGTCACTACGCTCACGTCGACTGCCCCGGTCACGCCGACTACGTGAAGAACATGATCACCGGTGCTGCCCAGATGGACGGCGCTATCCTGGTTATCGCTGCTACCGACGGCCCCATGGCTCAGACCCGTGAGCACATCCTGCTGGCCC
>CABSMC010000120.1 GCA_902478715.1 uncultured Adlercreutzia sp. | reverse complement strand
CGTGGGCTCGGAGATGTGTATAAGAGACAGGCCCTCCGACGCATCGCCCCCAGCATCTTCCGCCATCTCGCCCTCGCTCTTCCCGTAGCTCACATGCAGGGATATATGATCGGTCACCAGGTGCTTCTCCACCAGATCGAGCACAGAGTCGTCCACCATCTCGCGCAGCACCATGAGGGTGTCGTCGAAGTTGTAGCTGCAGGGCAGGATCTGCCCGTTCATCATGGAGGAGCTCTCCGGTTCGTAGGCCTTGATCTCGGCGATGGTGCAGGGCTCCACGCCCCAGGCGTGATCGATGAGGTACTCGGCGTTCACCCCGAACTCGCCGTAGAGCACGTCCGGATCCATCTCGGCGACGCCCTTCAGATCGAACACCCGGTACTTCGCGAGCCGCCGAGCGATGCCCGGCCCGATGTTCCAAATGTCGGTGATGGGCCGATGCCGCCAGATGCTCTCGCGGAAAGAGCGCGCATCGAGCTCCCCCACGCCGTCCGTCGCGTGCTTGGCCGAGATATCGAGGGCCACCTTCGCAAGGAACAAGTTGGGGCCGATGCCCACGGTGGCCGGGATGCCCGTCTCCGCGAGCACTGCCGAGCGCAGGGTGTCGGCGAACTCGCGGGCCGTCAGGTCGTACAGCTCCAGATAGGGCGTGGCGTCGATGAAGCACTCGTCGATGGAATACGGGTGGATGTCCTCGGCGGCCACGTAGCGCAGGTAGGTGCCGTAGATCTCCGCCGACACCTCCATGTAGCTCGTCATGCGCGGCTGGGCCGTGATGTAGTCGATCCCCTCGGGAATCTCGTAGAGCCGGCAGCGGTTTTTCACCCCCGCCGCCTTCATGGCCGGGCTCACCGCCAAGCAAATAGTCATCTCCGAGCGCGTCGGATCGGCCACCACCAGCCGCGTGCGCATGGGATCCAGCCCCCGGCGCACGCACTCCACCGAGGCGTAGAAGCTCTTCAGATCGATGCAGACATATGTGCGCTCGCGTTCCATGCCGCCTAGTATAACATGGAACGTTAGTTCGAGTTATACGAAATAGCCTACTTCCCGCTTACGACCGCCTCTTCATGGCGCGCAGGCGGTCCTTCTGCTCAGGGGAGACGCGGCGGCTCTCCACGGCCTTCTGGATGGCCTTGTTGTGGGTCCACTCGTCGAGGGCGCCGGAGGCGATGACCGCCTCGGCAGCGGCCGGCTGCTTCGCCAGCGCCTCGGCGAAGTACCACGCCCGCATCATGTTCACGTAGTACTCCGGGCGCGAGACGCCGATGACCCACGCGAAGAACTCCGGCCGGAACCGCTCGTCGAGGAACAGCTCCATGAGCACGCCGATGGCGAAGCGCACCGCGTACTCATGGTCGCTTCCCAGCCATATTCGCACTTTCGCCAGCGCAGCGTCCGGGTTCGCGGCGAGCCCGTGGCAGGAGAGCTGGTCGCACGTGGCCCAGTTGTCGACGAAGGGCAAGAAGCGCTCAATCTCGCCGACGAGCCTGTCGAAGTCGCGCTCCTGCGCGATGATAAACGAGTGCAGCTGATTCTCCTCGAAGGTGCCGTGCGGCAGCGCCGCCAGGAACTCCCCCGCATCTTCCCGCCGCGCGAGCCCTTTCGCGAACTTCCGCAGCTCGGGCGTACGCACGCCCACGATGGTACCCGCGTCGATGTTCGGGATGAGCTTCGCCTGGAACGCCCGGTACCCCTCATCCGCATGGGAGGCGAGAAACGCCCCGATATCCTCCCAAATCGTCACCGCTCCCCCTTTTCTTCGCATGAACGCCGCCATCCTATCACGTTAAAAGAGCCCCAGCTCACACTGGGGCTCACAGGTCGTTCGTAATGTCAGCGAGCGGCTCTTCCTACACGATGCCCTGGGCCATCATGGCGTTGGCGACCTTCTCGAAGCCGGCGATGTTGGCGCCCATGACGTAGTTGCCCTCATGGCCGTAGCGCTTGGCGGCGTCGTCGATGGCGTGGAAGATGCTCACCATGATGCCCTTGAGCTTCGCGTCCACTTCCTCGAAGGTCCAGGAGAGGCGCTCGGAGTTCTGGGACATCTCCAAACCGGAGGTGGCCACGCCGCCGGCGTTGGCCGCCTTGCCCGGGAAGAACACGATGCCGTGCTCCTGCACGTACTCGGTGGCCTCGAGGGTGGTGGGCATGTTGGCGCCCTCGGCGAGGATCTTGCAGCCGTTCTTCACGAGATTCTCCACGTCCTCCATGTGCACCTCGTTCTGGGTGGCGCAGGGCAGCGCGATGTCGCAGGGGGTAACCCACACGCCGCGGCCCTCGTGGTACTCGACGCCCTCGCGGCGGGCGGCTTACTCGGTGAGGCGGCCGCGCTCCACTTCCTTGACCTGCTTGAGCAGCGCGACATCGATGCCCGCCGGATCGTACACCCAACCGGTGGAGTCGGACACGGTGACCACCTTGGCGCCGAGCTGCTGGGCCTTCTGCGTGGCGTAGATGGCCACGTTGCCGGAGCCGGAGATGCAGACCGTCTTGCCGTCGAAGGAATCGCCGTTGCACTTCAGATACTCCTCCACGAGGTACACCAGGCCGTAGCCGGTGGCCTCGGTGCGGGCGAGCGAGCCGCCAAAGGAAAGGCCCTTGCCGGTGAGCACGCCCTCGAAGACGTTCTTGATCTTCTTGTACTGGCCGAACATGTAGCCGATCTCGCGGGCGCCCGTGCCGATGTCGCCGGCCGGCACGTCGGTATCGGCGCCGATGTGGCGGAACAGCTCGGTCATGAAGGCCTGGCAGAAGCGCATGACCTCCATGTCGGACTTGCCCTTCGGGTCGAAGTCGGAGCCGCCCTTGCCGCCGCCCATGGGCAGCGTGGTGAGGCTGTTCTTGAAGATCTGCTCGAAACCGAGGAACTTGATGATGCCGAGGTTCACGGAAGGATGCAGGCGCAGGCCGCCCTTGTAGGGGCCGATGGCGCTGTTGAACTGCACGCGGAAACCGCGGTTCACCTGAACCTTGCCGTTATCGTCGACCCACGGCACGCGGAACATGATGACGCGCTCGGGCTCGACGATGCGCTCGAGCAGCGCAGCCTGCTCGTACTCGGGATGGGCCTCGATGACCGGCTCGAGGGACTGGAGCACCTCGGTGACGGCCTGGATGAACTCGGGCTGCTCGGCGTTCTTCGCCTTCACCTGCTCGATGACGTTGTCGACGTAGCTCAAAGGAACCTCCTTTATGCGGAAAGGGCTCGCGGCGGTGCCACGATGCACCTCCGCCTTCGCGCCGCATTATAGAACGGGGAATTTCCAAACGATGACTAATTAACTGAGCCGAAACAAAGCCCGCGAATTTGCGCGCGCGGGAGCGGCGAACGGACTAGAGCGAGGCGTACACCTTCGAGGAGGGAACGTTCAGGGACGTGAGCAGCACGACGCCCACCTGCCCGCGCTCCGGAGCGTAGACGATGTGCGCGTTTCCCTCGCCCTCGCCGCGGCCGGGCTCGGCCTGGTCGTCGTCGGTGACGATGACCACATTGAAGTCGTCGGTGCTCGCAAGGCAGCTCAGGCGCGGCACGAGGCAGACGAAGGACTCGGCGCCGGCGGAAGCGAGCTCGTCGTGCAGCTTTTCCAGCTGACGAGCCGAGGCGTAGTAGTCCACGGCCACGACACCGATCTTGCGGTCGCCGGCCATGAGGATGCGCGGCTTCTCGTAGCGGGCGAGGTCGTCCAGGTTCAGCGTGAGGACGCCGGCGCCCTTCTCCTCGTAGAACGAGCGCACATCCGAGGCGTACACGGGCCGCTCGCGCATGGACAGCGGCAACCGCGCCAGCTCGGCGGCCACCATCTCGCCCAGCGTCTCGGGATGCTTCTCGGCGCCCCCGTCCACCGAGGGGAGCTTCGTGGGGCGCAGCGCGTCCAGGACGTCGTAGGTGCCGTCGAAGACGATGGCCGTATATCCGGACATCTGCCCGAAGGCGTCGTCCACGGCCGTGGCGGCCATATTGAAGGAGCGGCCCGTCTCGAAGTAGCGCAGAAGCACGCTGCCGCCGAGCACGACGAGCAGCGCGAACACGAGCAGGGCGACTTTTTCGCGGGTACGCTTCTTCATGGGGGAAATTATACCGAAGCCCCGACGCACGGATGCGACGGGGCACGAGGTTCCATATTCCCTCACCGGGGGGGGCGACCTTGGTCGCCGGTTGATTTCCGCAGGGCGCGACCCTAGTCGCCGGTCGATTTCCGC
>CABSMC010000119.1 GCA_902478715.1 uncultured Adlercreutzia sp. | reverse complement strand
GGCCATCGAGGACATCGAGCACGCCCTGCCCGTGGAGACCGAGCCCGCCGACGCCGAGCCCATTCCTCTGGACGCCGAGGGCGCGGCTACGCTGGATCGCCGCATGGGGGAGTGGATCATCGCCGCCTGTAAGGACAAGCGCCTCGCCTTCGCGTTGGCGTTTCCCTTCGTGCGGCGCCCGCTGTCCCTGGACGCGGTGCGGGCCACCTCGGTGCAGAACGCCGGCGTGGGCGTCGTGGTGTTCATCCCCGGGGCCGACATGCCCATCATGACGCTCAACCAGGCGAAGATGCTGCTGCAGATCGCCGCCGCCTACGGCCAGCCGCTGTCGGCCGAGCGCATCAAGGAGCTGGCGGCCGTTGTGGGCGGGGCGTTTCTGTTCCGCAACATCGCGCGCACGGCCGTCGGCGTGGTGCCGGTGCTCGGCTGGGCCATCAAGGGGGCCGTCGGGTTCGCGGGCACCGAGGCCATGGGGCACGCGGCCATCGAGTACTTCGAGGCCGGCGGCGACATCGTCGGCGTGGCATCGGTGGTGCAGAAGGCCCGCGACGAGGCCGTGGAGGCCGCGTCGAAGGCGGCGGCAACCCCTGCCGGCGGCAAGGTGATCGAGGCCGCCCGCGGGGCCGGGGCCTCGGCGTTGCGCGCCCTGCGCGGCAAGGGGAAGGGCGCTGGCAAGGGAGGCGTCCGTGGCTAGGCGCGATTTGTGGCCCGAGGTCGAGCCTTTGCTCTCCCGGGTGGAGCGGCCGGCTCGCTACCTGAACCACGAGTGGGGCTGCGCCGCGCCCGTGGCCGGGGGGGATTTCGCCTTCTGCATGATCTACCCGGACACCTACGAGCTGGGCCAGGCCAACCAGGCCGTGCGCATCCTCGTGAACGCCGTGAATGCCATGGGCGGCATGGGGGCCGAGCGGGCTTTTTTGCCCGCGGTGGATATGGCCGACCTCATGCGCGAGGAGGGCGTGCCGCTGTTCTCCCTGGAGAGCTGCCGACCCGTGGCCGATTTCGACGTGGTGGGCATCACGCTGCCCCATGAGCTGGCCGCCACCAACGTGCTGGAGACACTCGATCTCGCCGGCATCCCGCTGCGCACCGCCGACCGAGCCGAGGACGACCCCATCGTGCTGGCCGGCGGCCCGTGCGCCTACAACCCGGAACCCTACGCGCCGTTCTTCGATGTCATCTTGGTGGGAGAGGGCGAAGAGCAGCTGCCCGAGACGCTGGCGCTCATCCGCGAGCTGCGCGCATCCGGCGCGCTCCGGGCCGAGATCCTGCGCGAGGTGGCGCGGCGCGTGGGCGGCGCCTACGTGCCGAGTCTGTACCGCTGGCGCAGCGATGAGGAGGCCCAGGCGGCCGGCAGCTGGGCGGAGCCCCTGTTCGACGATGTGCCATGCGTGGTGCACAAGCGCGTCTTCGAGGGTTTCGCCGACAGCCCGGCGCTTGAGCCCATGATCGTGCCCTATACGGAAGTGGTGCACGACCGGCTGAACGTCGAGATCCTGCGCGGCTGCGCGCGGGGTTGCCGTTTCTGCCAGGCGGGCATGATGTACCGCCCGGTGCGGGAGCGCTCGGCCGACAACATCGTGGACGCCGTGGCGCGGGGCCTCGCCGAGACCGGCTACGACGAGGTGAGCCTGACCTCGCTTTCCTCCACGGATCACTCCCAGATCGCCGAGATCTTAACGCGGGTGAACGCCGACTGCGCCGGGGCCGGCGTGCGCGTGAGCGTGCCCTCCCAGCGCCTGGACGCCTTCGGGGTGGAGATGGCCGAGCTCGTGGCCGGCCAGAGGAAGGGTGGCCTCACCTTCGCGCCCGAGGCCGGCACCCAGCGGCTGCGCGACGTCATCAACAAGAACGTCACCGAGGACGACCTGTTCGCCGCCATCGACGCCGCCTTCGCCGCCGGCTGGCGCCGCTGCAAGCTGTACTTCATGGTGGGGCTGCCCACCGAGACCGACGACGACATCAAGGGCATCGCGAGTCTGGCCCAGCGCGCCTACGACCGCGCCAAGGCCGCCGTGCCGCCCGAGCAGCGCGGCAGCGTGCGCATGAGCGTGTCCTGCGCGGTGTTCGTGCCCAAGGCCCAGACTCCCTTCCAGTGGGACGGGCAGATCTCGCCGGAGGAGACGCTGCGGCGCGTGGGACTGCTCAAGCGCTCGGTGAAGTACAAGGCGGTGGACGTGCACTACCACGACCCCGCGACGTCGTTCGTCGAGGCGGTCATGAGCCGCGGCGGCCGCGAGGTGGCCGATTGGGTGGAGGCCGCCTGGCGGCGCGGCTCCCGATTCGACGCCTGGACGGAGCTCTTCAACGAAGAGGCGTGGACCGGCGCCGCCGAGGAGCTGGGGCTTGATCCCGCCGCGATCGCCCAGGCCGAGTTCCCGACTGACTACGTGCTGCCCTGGGCGCACATCACGGCCGCCGTCTCGCCGAAGTTCCTCGCGCGGGAGAGGGAGCGCGCCGCTGCCGGCATCACGACGCCCGACTGCACCTTCGAGAACTGCTCCGCCTGCGGCGCCTGCCCCACGCTAGGCGTCGACATCGAGCTGCAGCGCGATCGCGAGGGCAAGAAAGCGTCGCCGGCCCGCAACCCGTACCGCAAGGTCGCGCATCCCCGAGAGGCCGAGCCCCCGTGCCATCCCGATCAGGCGCGGCAAGCAGAAGGATCTACCGATAAGGAGGCGATCCGATAATGGCCGATCCCCGTTTGTTCCGTCTGCGCGTCACCTTCCGCGAGACCGGGCGCCTGTCCATGCTGTCGCATTTGGAGTTGGCCCGCGCCCTCGAGCGCGCTGTGCGCCGGGCGCAGCTGCCCTTCGCGGTGAGCCAGGGCTTCTCGCCGCATATGCGCATCGCCTTCGGGGCGGCTCTGCCCGTGGGAGTGGGAGGCACCGCCGAGATCTTCGATGTGTTCCTCACGGACTACGTGCCTGCAGACAAGGCCCTCGCGGCGCTGCAGGAGGCGAGCCCCGCCGACTTGTACCCCACCGAGGCGCGCTACATTGAGGCGCGCGATGCCGCCGCCAGCGTGGCTTTGCCCGTGAGCACCTACGAGGTCGTGCTCTCCGAGGCTCCGGGCGCCATCGTGGTTCCCGAGGCCATCACCGTTGTGCGCAAGAAGAAGGAGAAGACGCTCGTGCCGTCCGACTTTCTTGTAGGGCCGGTGTCCCTGGACGGAGCCACGGTGCGCTTTTCTCTGGAGGCCAAGCCCACGGGATCCTTGCGCGCCGACGCCTTCGCCCGCGAGCTCGTCCGCGAGACCGTCGCCGCCGGCCACGCGTCCGAGGCGTTGCGGCCGGTTTCGTTCCTGCGCATCGCCCAGCGCCCCGCGAGCGACCCTGCCTAGGGGCCGGCCGGTAATGTAACCTGCATCCGATTTGGTTTTGCGAGTTTGGATGCCTGAAATGGCTTGAAAATCACGAAAGTTCGGTCGAAAACGCGAAAATCGGGCTTCGTTGTAATACAGATAAGGGTATTTCCCCAGGTGGCGTATTGCAGATAGGCCCTAAAGAGCTTCGACCGCCCGATCTTTCGTGATTTTCAAGCCATTTCGGGCAAAATGAGGGCGAAAGAGCGCGCGATTGCCGATCTTTCGTTGTTTTCAAGCCAACGCGGGCAAATGAAGGTATGATTAACTCGTCAGGAGATGAAAGGAAGACCCATGGACGATTGCCTGTTCTGCAAGATCGTGTCCGGCGAGATCCCGTCGGCCAAGGTGTACGAGGACGATGTGTGCTACGCCTTCGACGACATCGAGCCCGAGGCGCCGGTGCACACCCTCATCGTGCCGAAGGCCCACTACGACAACTTGGCCGCCGGCGTGCCGGCCGAGGTCATCGGGCATATGATGAGCGTCGTGCCCGAGGTGGCGCGCTTGAAGGGCGTCGGCGAGTCCGGCTACCGCACCGTGGTGAACACGGGCCCCGACTCGGCGGCCACGGTGAATCACCTGCACATTCACGTGCTCGGCGGCACCAAGATGGGCCGCTTCACCTTCGAGGGTTCCTACCGCGAGGCACAGTAGGAAAAAATCTCGAAAAAGGGCTTGTGCGGAAGAGCGATTCTGTTAAACTATACGGGCTGCTGAAACACGGGGTGTTAGCTCAGTTGGTTAGAGCGCCGGCCTGTCACGTCGGAGGTCGCGAGTTCGAGTCTCGTACATCCCGCCATTTAACTAGTTCAGGAGCCTACGGGCTCCTGTTTTTGTTTGATGCCGTACTGGGG
>CABSMC010000118.1 GCA_902478715.1 uncultured Adlercreutzia sp. | reverse complement strand
CGTGCAGACCAAGTGCCCCCCGAGGCGAAGGCCGCGCGCGCCGCCCGCCTGCGCGCGCTTTCCGACGAGCTCGCCGCCGCCGACCGCGCCGCCCGCGCCGGTACCATCGAGCTGGCCCTCGTGGAAACCCCCGAGACGGCCACCGCCGAGAGCTACCACGAAGTGCCTGCTCCTGCAGGTGCCAAGATCGGCTCTCTCGTCCCGGCGAAAGTAGGATAGCCGCGCAGCAGGGACGACTCTTCTTCCCGAAACGCGCTCCAGATTAAGGCTCGCGCCGCACGAGTGACCTTTTCGGTCGACGAACACCCCTGTTTCTGCACGAGATCTCGAGTTGTAAGCGTCCCGGGGGCGCACCGGACTTGGCCATCCAATAGCCTGTTTGGAAAACGCCTGGTCACAGCGGTGCTGGCAACAGCGAAGCTTTCTACCCTGAACAACTGCGCACCCGCAGACGCTTACAACTCGAGATCTCGTGCAATTTCGGGGCAGTTCGTCGACCGAAGCTTGGCCGGAAGTTGACTGAGGTTTAGTTTTGGTTGAAGCGCGCTAACGGTCGAGTGCCGATGGGGTTCGGCTGCGACATCGATGGGAGTTTTGGAGCAGGCGCACAACAGATCGCACAAGATGGGTTACAATAACCGGCATGACTGATTTGATGCAGACAACGCTCACGGCGCCCGGCGGGGTGGATATGGCCCTCGTCGTCGGCGCCTCCGACGAGATTCTCCACGTGCTGGAGGAGTCCTTCGACGCTCGGCTCACCGTGCGGGGCGATCGCATCGTCATCGAGGGGAACGCCGTGGAGGTGCAGCAGCTCACCGCGCTGTTCGCCGACCTGTTCAAAACGGTGGAGGAAGGTCAGGCCCCCGATACCGACTCGGTGCGCCGTTCCGTCGAGCTGCTCCGCCAGGCGGAGTTCGCCCCCGCCGCCCTGCGCGACGATGTGCTGCTCACCTTCCGGGGCCGGGCCATCCGACCGAAGACCGCCGGCCAGAAGCACTACGTCGACGTCATCCGCGACAACACGGTCACCTTCGCCATAGGGCCGGCCGGCACGGGAAAGACCTACCTGGCCATGGCCATGGCGGTGGCGGCTTTAAAGCGCAAGGAAGTCGGTCGCATCGTGCTGTCGCGGCCCATCGTGGAGGCCGGCGAGAACCTCGGTTTTCTGCCGGGCACCCTCTTCGAGAAGGTGGATCCCTACATCCGGCCGCTCTACGATGCGCTGTACTCCATGTTCGATCAGGAGCGGGCGAATGCCCTCATCGAGAACGGCACCATCGAGATCGCTCCTCTCGCCTTCATGCGCGGGCGCACGTTAAATGACGCCTTCATTATCTTGGACGAGGCCCAGAACACCACGCCCGAGCAGATGAAGATGGCGCTCACGCGCTTGGGGTTCGGCTCGAAAATCGTCGTCACCGGCGACATCTCTCAAATCGATCTGCCCCGCGGGGAGAGCGGCCTTGTGCAGGTGCGCTCCGTCCTCGAGGGCATCGACGACATCGCGTTCTGCGATCTTTCCGGCAAAGACGTCGTGCGCCACTCCCTGGTGGCGACCATCGTGGCCGCCTACGAGCGCGCGGCGGGAAAGGCAAGATAGCCCATGGAAATCCTCATCACCTACGGACATCGCGAGGAGGATCTCGCCTCCCTTCCCATTCGCGACCTGGTCCTGTTCGTGCTCGAGCGCGAGGGGAAGCCCATCAACACGGAGGTCTCCATCAGCTTTGTGGACGATACGGCCATGGCCGAGCTGAACGAGCGCTTCCGCGGCATGGAAGGGCCCACCGACGTGCTCTCCTTCGAATGCGACAACATCGACGACGACATCACCGCCGCCGATGGGCCGAGCTGCCCGGTCTACGAGCTGGGCGACATCATCATCGCGCCCGACGTGGCCGCGCGTCAGAGCACCGAGTTTGGCAACTCCTTCGAGCAGGAAGTGTCGCTGCTCATCGTGCACGGGCTTCTGCACCTGTGCGGCTACGATCACATCGTGGACGAGGAGGCCGAGGTCATGGAGGCCCGCGAGCGCGAGCTGCTCACGGCCTGGGCCGAGCGCGACCTGCCCGCTGTCTCCGAGAACCGCTGAGCGCTTGAGGGGCAGCCCGTTGGCCGATGACGATAAGATGAGGCCGCTCGTGCGCAGAGCGGGGGAGAGCCGCCGTTGCGGGGAGGGGCGCTTCCCGCTCGCGTGCGCCTTCCGCTGCGCGGCCGCCGGCATCGCCTACGCCTTCCGCTCCCAACGCAACCTGAAGATCCAGGTGGTCCTGGGCCTTGCCGCCGTCGCAGCCGGATTCGCCCTGGGCATCAGCCGCGTCGATTGGCTCGCCATCGTGCTCTGCATCATCGTCGTGTCCGTGGCCGAGGTGGTGAACACCGCCATCGAGTCGGCGGTCGATCTCGCCTCGCCCGAATGGCACGAGCTGGCCCGCGCGGCCAAGGACGCGGCGGCCGGGGCGGTGCTTTTGGCCTCAGCGGGCTCGGTGATTGTCGGGCTCATCGTCTTCGCGCCCTATGTGCTCGACCTCCTCTAACGCACGACGCCCCACCTCTTCGAAAGGAATTTCATGGATCTCGACGCCTACTTCGCTGAAAACCCCATGGGGGGCTCGTTTCCCACCAATCCTGACTTCAAGAGCGGGTTCGTGACGCTGGTCGGGCGCCCCAACGCCGGGAAGTCGACGCTTCTGAACGCCATCATGGGCAAGAAGATCGCCATCACCTCGAACACGGCCCAGACGACGCGCCACCGCTTCCGTGCCGTGCACACCACCGACGCCGTGCAAATGATCATCGTGGACACACCCGGCTTGCACAAGCCCCAGGACGCCCTCGGCGAGGAGCTGAACACGAGCGCCATCAAGGCTTTGGAGGACGTGGACGTCGTGGCCATGCTCATCGATGCGTCCAAGCCCATCGGGCGCGGTGACGAATGGGTGGCCGCCCAGGTGCGCGCTGCCAAGGGCTCGGCGAAGATCTGCGTGCTCTCCAAGACCGACCTGGCGAGCGATGCCGAGATCAGCGCCCAGCGCGAGGCGGCCGAGAAGCTCTGCGACTGGGACGCCATGGTGGCGCTCTCGGCCGAGACGGGCCGCAACGTGGACGCCTTCGTGGAGGAGGTGCAGTTTCTTCTGCCCGAGGGCCCGGCGTGGTTCCCGGCCGACATGGAGACCGACCAGCCGCTGGAGGTCATGGTGGCGGAGTTCATCCGCGAGAAGATCCTGCGTAACTTCTTCGACGAGGTGCCCCATGCCATCGGCGTGGCTGTGGAGGAGATGGAATTCGAGAAGCCGAACCTGTACCGCATCTACGCGGTCATCTACGTGGAGCGCGACAGCCAGAAGGGCATCATCATCGGCAAGCGCGGGGCGGCCATCAAGCGCATCGGCACCGAGGCTCGCAAGGACCTGGAGCTTCTGCTCGGCGCGAAGGTGTTTTTGGATCTGTCGGTGAAGGTGCGCAAAAACTGGCGCCGCGACGCCAACCAGATCCGAAGATTCGGCTACGGGGAAGGGGCCTAGGCACCTGTCGGACCCTCGCTGACTTCCTTGGGCGAACCAGTAACTTTGTTGTTGCTGGATATGGGGGCTATATTCAGAATAATCGGGTACAATTCTTCTTATCTGTGCAATCAATGAGGAGAACGTCGATGAAATGCCCTCACTGCTCATTCGATAATCGTGACGACGCCGCGTTCTGCGAGAACTGCGGCGAAGTGTTCGTGGCCGCCTCGGCGAAAGTGTCGGTGCCCCCCGTGGTGGAGGTGCCCCCGGTCGTGCGCGTGCCCGACGTCGCCCCGGCGCCTTCCAAACCGGCGCCGCGGGCCTCGGTGGCCGATCTGGTCGATCCAGTGCCCGACGGCCCCGATGTCCCCGACCTGTCCGGCTTCGAGCGGCTGGTCGACTCAAGTTACGTTCCGCCGGCGGCCACTCAGGCCGGCGACACGGCCGAGATCCCGCGCATCAACGAGGAGTACGTGCCACGCGCCCGCAGCTACGCCATGGGACCGACGGAGAAGGAGCTGCGGCGCCGCGACCGCCAACAGAAGAAGCTCGCGAAGAAGTTTTCGAAGATGCAGGAGAAGGAGGAGGCCCGCAAGGCCAAGGAGCTCCTGCGGGCCGAGAAGGAGCGCCTGCGCGCCGAAACGGCTGCGGAGAAGGAGCGTTTGCGCGCCGCCGAGGCCGAGGCCCGCGAGCAGCGGCGGATAGCCGAGGAGGAGGCCCGCGAGGCCCGGCGCGCTGCCGAGGCTGCC
>CABSMC010000117.1 GCA_902478715.1 uncultured Adlercreutzia sp. | reverse complement strand
CTCGTCGGCGGCCGCATCGGCAGCGGCGGCGTCGGCAGCGGCCTGATCCTCGGCGGACATGGTCTCGTCGGAAGGCTGCTCAGTGCCCTCGGTGGCGGCAGCGTCGCCCTCGGCGTTCTGGGCAGCAGCCTCCTCGTAGGGAGCAAGGTCGATGTCGTAGGGCAGGCCCTCGGGCATCGGGTTAACGGTGATCTCGGCGTTGTTGCGATACTCCTCGAACCAGGTAGAGAAGTTCTGGGAAGCATTGCTCTGCTCCATGTAGGTCAGATACTCCTGGAACTCGGTCGGCAGCTGGTCAACCGAAGTGATACCGCCCTCGGGAACCTCGTAGACATCGGTCACCTTGATGATGTGGTAGCCGTACTCGCTCTTGACGGGAGCGGCAACGATCTGATCCTTCTCAAGGCCGGCCAGAGCGTCCTGGTACTCGGTGACGAAGGTGCTCAGCGCGTCCCAGCCCACATCGCCGCCGTTAGCAGCGGAGCCGGTGTCGGTGGAATACTGGGAGGCGGCATCCTCGAAGGAGATCTCGCCGGCGTTGATCTGATCGAGCAGCTCCTGGGCGCGGGCGGCCAGAGCGGCGTCGTCCTCGCCTTCCTCGGCGGTCAGCAGGATGTGGCTCGAGCGCTTAGCGCCGTTGAACTGCTCGCTCATGGCCTGGGCCTGGGCGAGCGTAGCGTCGTCGCCCTCACCCTCGGTATCCTGGGCAGCCACGGCCTCGGCGAGCTTCGTCTGAAGCAGATTCGGGCGAATGACGTCCTCGATGTAGGACTCCTCGGTCATGCTGGACGCCTCGAGAGCCTCCTGGAAGGCCTCATCGGACTCGAACATCGCCTTGGTCTCATCCAGGGCAGCGTCGATGTCGGCCTGCTCGACCGTCACGTTGTACTCTTTGGCAGCCTGGTCGTAGAGATCCTGGTTGACGTAGTAGTCAATGACCTCTTCGCGCACGGACTCGGGGGTGTAGCCGTTGGCGACCATCCACTCGCCCCACGCCTCATCGGACTCCAGCGAGCTGGAGGTGCGGAAGTTGGCGATGTAGTCGGTGACCGTCTGCTCCATAACTTCCTGGCCGTTGACCGTGGCAGCCACTGCGCCGCCGCCGGCGCCATTACCGCCGCAGCCCACGAGACCGGCGCCGAGAGCGACGCAGAGCGAAACCGCTCCCACGCTCTTCAGAGCAGAGCTCTTGAACGAGGCAAATTTCATGTGTCCTCAACCTTTCATGACATTGCGTCAGCCCTATTGCCGGCGCAGGCTCATCGAGCGCGCTCCCGCTCCCTCCGCGGGACTCCCGCCCTTCCTTCATGAGCGCTAACTGAATGTTGCAACCCTAGCGTAACGTTCTTTAACGTTTCGTAAGGTCAGGGAGCTATTATTTCAATGCGCGCGCACCGTATAAAGCGAATTACTTAGTCCACACACGGTGTCAACAATAATCGCACATACCTGTAAAGTTCCTGAAAGGATTCCTTAAAATCTGAGGTGAGGGGTCATTTTCCAGGCGTCTGTCGGAATCGCAGCATCAACAAAAAAACGACCGCCCGAAGGCGGTCGTAGAACATGTGGTGGAGCCTAGGGGGATCGAACCCCTGACCTCATGGCTGCCAGCCATGCGCTCTCCCAGCTGAGCTAAGGCCCCGAAAAAGTGCGAGGACTATATTAGCATAACGGAGGCGGTGCGCAAGAACTTTTTTCAGGAATTTTGGAAATTCCCGCTAGCGGCCCTCGCGCGGCGCCCGCGCCCCTCGTAGCGCCGGCTTTACTCGGCCTCGCAAGTGGCGACGATCTGGTCGATGATGCCGTCCAGGGCGCCTTCCACCTCGTAGGCCTCCACCTTGCCCTCGTCCACCAGGCGGGCGAAGGTCGGATCCATCGGCAGCGTAGCCACGGCGGGAATGCCGTACTTCTCGGCCACGGCCGCGCCCTGGGGCTCGCCGAAGATGTGATGCTCCTTGCCACACTCGTCGCACTTGAAGTAGGCCATGTTCTCCACGAGGCCCACCACCGGCACCTCCAGCGACTTCGCCAAGTTCACAGCCTTGCCGACGATCATGGCCACAAGCTCCTGGGGAGCCGACACGGTGACAATGCCATCGACGGGCAGCGACTGGAAGACCGTCAGGAAGACGTCGGAAGTTCCCGGAGGCATGTCGACGAACATGTAGTCGACGTCGCCCCAGTTCACCTCCTGCCAGAACTGCTTGATGGCGCCGGTGACGACCGGGCCGCGCCAAGCCACGGGCATGTCGCCCTCGGGAAGCATGAGGTTCACGGACATGACCTCGATGCCGCTGGCGGATTTCGCCGGGTTGATGCCGTCGGCATCGGCGGTCAGGCGGCTATCAACGCCGAAGGACTTCGGGATGGACGGGCCGGTGATATCGGCATCCAGAATGGCCACCTTGTGGCCGCGCTTGTTCATCTCGGAGGCGAGCAGGCTGGTGACGAGGGACTTACCCACGCCGCCCTTGCCGGACACGACGCCGATCACATGCTTGACGTTGGTGCGCTTGTTGGGCGCCAGGGTGGACGGGCCGGCCTCGGCGGTGCGGTCGCCGCAGCCGGAGACGCCGCAGCTGGAGCACTCGTGCGAGCATTCTTCTGCCATGATTCCTTCTTTCTCTTCTCGAGTGGCCGCTCACTTCGCGACCAGGGTAGTTCGCAGGGCATCATAGCACAAACCCCGAGGCATCCTTTCGACACCTCGGGGTTCTTGAACGTCGTAAGAACAAAAGACAGACCGCTTCGGAAAACACGCGCCGGCTCTTAGAAATCCTCGGGCATGTCCTTGCCATCGCCGGATGCGTAGAAGGTGGCCTCGGCAGCCAAATCGCGGATCGATTTTCCCTCGTGGAACGGCAGATCCAGGAACTCGGCGATGGTGGGCACGAGCGGGCTGCAGTCGACGTAGTGGCCCTTCTCGTTGAACTGGTTGGTATCCTGCGCGCGCCAGTACTGGTCGTTCACGTCGGTCAGGTAGTACAGCCCGTCGGCCACTTCCATATAAGCCGAGTGATTCGTGTGCAGGTAGGTGGGCAGCTCGTCGATGGTGATCTCGAGGGCTTCAACGTCCTTCTTCCCCATTAAGGCTCCTTTGCTCCGATGAGGGTGGGTCACTGCTGGTTCTATGATAGCGCGATCGGCGGCCTGTGGGCGTATCTACGCGAATTAGTCATCGAAGAAGGCCGAGGCAACGCGAGTGGAAGCGGCGGCGTCCTTTGCGTAGAAGTCGGCGCCGATCTGGTCGGCGAACTCCTGCGTGATGACCGCGCCGCCCACCATGACCGCCACACCGGGAAGCTGCTCGCGGACGAGAGCGATCGTGTGCTCCATGGCGCCGACCGTGGTGGTCATGAGTGCCGAAAGCCCGATGAGGCGCGCGCCGGTGTCGCGGGCGGCAGCCACGATGGCCTCGGGGGCGACATCGCGGCCCAGATCGATGACCGTGAAGCCGTAGTTTTCCAGAAGCATCTTCACGATGTTCTTGCCGATGTCGTGGATGTCGCCCTGCACCGTGGCCACGATAATGGCGCGGTCGGCATCGGCGGGGACGTGCGCGCCCTCCGTAGGGGTAGCGTTCGCGCTGGCTGCCCGAGCGCGGTCGCGGATGAGGTCGAAACCGGCCTTAACGGCCTCGGCGGAGGCCATGAGCTGGGGCAAAAAGAAGGTGCCCTCGTCGTACTTCTGGCCGACGACGTCGAGGACGGGCACGAAGACGTCGTTGATGACGGCCAGACCGTCGTGGGTCTCCAGCAGACGTTCCGTGGCCACCGCCACCGGCGCGCTGCGCCCTTCCAGCACGCATTCAGCCAGGTGAGCGACGGTTTCCACCGCATCGGCGAAAGCGCCCGTCACCGGGATGGGGTAGCTGCTTGGGATCCCCTTCGTAGGGGCGGGGCTTGCGCCGCCTTCCCGAGAGGCGACCGCGCTCGAGGCCGCGGGGTTGGCGGCGACCTCGTAGGGATCGGCCGTATTCGCGTAGGCTTCCAAAAATGCCCGGCAGCCCGCATCTTGGCCGTTCAAGATGCGGAACGTCGCCACGGTGTCGCGGTAGCGGGCGTTCAGGGGATTCAAAATGGGCATGTCGAGGCCGGCCCCGAAGGCAGCAGCGAGGAACGTGCTGTTCACGAGCGGGCGCGCCGGCAGGCCGAAGCTGACATTCGACACGCCGAGCACCGTGCGCACGCCGAGGCGTTCCTTCACCAAGGTCACTGCGCGCAGAATCTCGCGCACCTCGTCCTGGTTGGTGGCGGCGGCCATGACGAGGCAGTCGATGGCCAC
>CABSMC010000116.1 GCA_902478715.1 uncultured Adlercreutzia sp. | reverse complement strand
GATGAGCGCAACACGGCGGACTTGGTCGCCGGTGAAGCGGCGCGCCCTCAGGCGCCTGCCGATCAGCTGACGCCCGCAGGCCGTGCCGTCAGCCCTTCCCCTAGCCCTACGCCCACGTTCGCCGCCACCGACCGCCCCGCCCTGCGCGCCGCGCGCAGGCTGCGGTGGAAGCCCGGTATCACCCGTCCCATGATGGCGCTTTCGGCCGCGTCGTTCGCCCTGATGATCGCAGGCGTCGGCGGTTACGTGTCCGCTATCCCCGCCGTGATGGCCGATGCCTGTTTTTCACAACAACTAAATTTAGGATTTCACGACTAATTTCTTTCGGGTTTCACCGTTTTGCAAAGGTGCCGCACCCTTTCTTCGCTAACTGTCCGATCTTCCCATCATCAAGGCTTCCTCGAACCTTCTGCTCTGCCCGCCGAACTCAACCAGCCGACCATGATGCATGATCCTGTCAATCGTCGCCGTGGCCAGGTGCGCGTCTCCCAGCACAGTGCCCCATTTGCCGAACTCTATGTTGGTTGTGACGATCATGCTCCTCGTCTCGTACGTTGCCGACATCACCTGGTAGAGCAGCCGAGCGCCCTCGATGTCTATCGGGATGTAGCCGTACTCGTCGATTATCAGCAGGTCCGCCTTGGCTATGTCGCGAAGCACCTGCTCGAGCCTGTTGTCGGCGACGGCCGCCTTCAGCATCAGCACCAGCGACGCGGTCTCGAAGTACCTGACCTTGTAGCCCCGCTCGGCCGCCAGCACGCCCAGTGCGATCGACAGGTGGGTCTTTCCGCGTCCGCATCCTCCGTAGAACACGAAGTCCTGGGCCTGCCGGACAAACTCCAATGACACCAGGTCATCGACGGTGTAGCCGTCTGGGAAGGACACCTCGCCGAAGTCGAAGTCCGCGACCGACTTCACGGCCGGGAATTTGGCCTGCTTCATGAGCCTTGCCTTCCTGTTCTCCTCCCTGGTGGCGTTCTCGCTCCTGATCAGCTCGCATGCAGCCACCAGCTGGCCTCGCGTGGCATCCTTGGAAAACGCCGCGATCGTCGACTTGGTGAAGTACATGGTCCTGGCCAGCGCGGCGAACTCCGCCTCGATCTGGCCCCTCGTCATCTGCTCGATGTCCATGGCTAGGCCTCCTTTGCGAAGACGGCGTCGTACATCCCGAGGTCGGGGCTGTCGTCGTATGCGATGGACCCTTGGCCGTTCGCCGTGCATGCGGCAGCCAATGCGACGTCAGCGCGGCTGGGGACGCCGCCGTCGGCGCCGAGCGCGGCCATCGCCGCTACCGCGGCCTCGTAGCCCGCATCCGCGCTGACGTCGCGAAGCATCCTGAGCATCGTGCCCCTGTCGGCCCTGCCCATGGAATCCATCGACCTGGCCAGCGATTTCGGCAAGGTCGCCCTGACGGCGCTGTTCTGCCATCCGCCCGGCTTCCTGCAAAGGAGCGCCAGCTGCGACATGGGGTCGCTGGCCTTGGTGGGCGCATCCCCGTATGCTCGGTCGAAGGCGGCGATCTGCGTGCCCTCGCCGTCGTAGAAGGCTACCCGGAATGCGCCCAGCTCGACGATCACCCTCTCCTCGCCGTGGTCCGGCCCGAGCGGGTAGCGGTGTCTGCCGTCGAGGCACGCGTCGCCGTACTTGTCGGTCTTGGCCGTGACTATCTTCGCGACGCGGAAGGGCTTCGCCGGCAGGTCGGCCATGGCCACGCAGTCCTCCATGAACAGCTGGCGCTCGGGCTCCCCTTTGAGGTAATGGTCCTTGCCGGCGCGATCCAGGCACCTGCCGAGGATCCGCTTGTTGTAGGCGGGCAGGCTGTCGATGCGGGGAACGGGGACGAACAGGTTGCGCCGGATGGCCCCGACGGCATTCTCCACGGAGCCCTTCTCGTGGCCGGAGTTGGGGTTGCAGAAGGAGAAGTCGAACCCGTAGTGGGCGGCGAAGCGCGTGAACGTGTCGGCGGTGCTGACAACCTGGCCGACCCTTCTGCCGACGCCCGTGGCGTTGTCAAACACCAACCGGGTGGGCACGCCCCCGCAGAACTCGAACACGGCCTTCAGGCCCTCGCAGACGCATTCCGACGTCTCGCCCCAGAAGCATTGCGCCAGCGACACGTTGGAGAACGGGAAGGTGACCACCAGGTAGTGCACCTCGCGCATGACGCCCAGCACCCTGAAGTCGCACACGCCGAAGTCGACCTGCCCCTCGCCGGGCGCCCATTCGAGGTTGAGGAACTCGTCTTTGGCGCCTTTGAGCTCGGCTTTGCGCTTCTTGACGTAGGCCTGGACGATTGTGTAGCTGCCGTCGTAGCCGCATTCCGCGACGAGCCGGTCGAATACCCGCTGGGCCGTGTGTCGCTGCTTGGGGCGCCGCTTCCTGTCCTCCGCAAGCCAACGATCTATCGTCGCCTTGAACGGGTCAAGCTTCGAACCGCGCCTCTTCCTGGGCTTGACCTGAGGGGAGAAGTCGTCCATGTCGCGGTATTTGCGCACCGTGGGCTCGGAGATTCCCTCCTCCCTGGCTATCTGGGCGACGCTGTCGCCACGGGCAGCGCGCTGCTTGATTGCTAGAATAGTTGACATGCCGATCATTTCCTTTCCGGCCTCCTTGAGTCGATTACCGAAGCAATGACTAAGTTAGGCCATCCGTTGGAGGTGGTCGGCGCCTTTGCTTATGAGGCGAAACAATCGTCGTGAAACCCGAAACTTTTATCTCGTGATTTCCTAAAAATAAAAGCTATCAAAAACACACCTCCTCAGGAGCTGCGCCCTCTTCGAGGCGTCCCTGCTCGCGCCCTCGGCCTCGAGGTAGCCGAGGAGGTACTCGACCTGCCTGGGCGTGCCCCTCCTGGCCCACTCCGCGAGCACGGACTTCGTGAGCGAGCACCTCTTGCCGGCCTCCACGACCGCGTCCGCCACGCTCGCGCTACTCTGCATCCCGCGCCGCCTCCCCGAGGAAGCCGTCGTAGACGGCGAGGTCGGCCTGCCCCGGCTCGGGGCCGCCCGCGGCCACGCGCCTCGCGAGCGCGTCGCAGGACGCGTCGTCCGGGACCCTGCCGCCCGCGAAGATCCTCGCGGCCGCCTCGCAGGCGGCGCCGAAGCCGGAGTGCTCGGACGCCCTCCCTATCGCCCTGAGGGCCTTCCTCCTCCCGGCCTTGTCGCAGCGGTCGAGCTCTCCCACGAGCGCCCCGGGCATGTCGCGCCTGATGGTCGACTCCCCGAAGGCCCTCGGCCTCGCCACCAGCGCCGGGATCAGCGACGCCGGGTTCCTCACGGTCTCGCCCTCACCGAAGCTGCGCGCGAGCGTGGCGACGCGCCTGCCCCGGTCGGCGAGGACCTCGACCGACCTGGCGCGCACGCCCACCACGAGCTCGCGGTCGTGCCAGGCGGGCCCGACGCAGTAGAGGTTGCCGTCCACGCGCACGTAGCCGCGCTTGTCGGCGCGCGCGTGCGTCCACCTGACCGCGTCGAAGGGCGCGCCCGGCAGGGCCAGCATCCCGGCGAGGTCCTCGCGGAGCGCCTCCGGCGTGGGCGCCCCGGCCCTGTTCCTCGCGCCGGCGTTGATCCGCTCGCAGCCGGCCCTGAGCCCCTCGTTGAGCTCGTCGACCGAGGCGGCCTCGGGCACGGGGACGAGCAGGTTCCGGCGGAGGAACCCCACGGCGTTCTCGACGGAGCCCTTCTCGTTGCCGGAGTGCGGGTTGCAGAAGCGGACCTCGCAGCGGTAGTGGGCCCTGAAGTGCGAGAACAGCTCGGACTCGGTGACGATGCCGCGGAGCATGCGCCCGGCCTCCGTGGCGTTGTCGAGCACGAGGACGCGCGGGGCCCGCCCGGCCCACTCGAAGACGAGGCGCAGGCCCCAGCAGAGGCACTCGGACCTCTCGAGCTCCATTGCCACGCAGAAGCGGGCGTTCGAGTGGGGCAGCGTCACGACGAGGAGCCTGAGGGTGCGCGGGACGCCCGCGACGACCGCGCGGAACGACCCGTAGTCGACCTGCGCGGTGCCGGGCTCCCAGGCGAGCTCGAGGTAGCCCTCGCGCGGGGAGCGCGAGTGCCCGCGCCTCCACTCGCCCACGTATCGGCACACGGTCGAGTAGGAGCCCGCGTAGCCGCGCTCCTCCACCAGCCTGTCGTAGATCCTCTTCGCCGTGTGGCGCTGCTTCCTGGGCGCGCCGAGGTCGGCCTCCAGGACGGAGTCCACCCACGCGGCGTCGGCGTCGATCGCGGGGTGCGGCCTCGCGCTCACGGGCGCGGCCGGCGACATGTCCTCCATGTCCGCGTACTTGCGGACGGTGTTGCGGCTCACATGGAGCTCGCGCGCTATCTGCGACCTGGACGCACCACCGGCGTCCAGTTCCCTGATAGCCTGTCTTGTGTCAAGGGGCACGGTCATCCTTCCTTCCTCTCCGGGCGGGCCTCGTCCGACTCATCATCAATCCCGCCCGGAGGAAACATAGCGGGGGCCGTGCCCCTTGCGCGGCCCGGGCACGGCCCCCATGCGAATACTGCTCAATTCCCGATGCGTACGGTGGTCAGGTCCCCGTGCGACATCCGCGCAGTTCCTATTGAAAATCAACACGGGCGCTTTCGTCTCGACGACCTCGTAGGTGCCGTAGGGCCTGTCTCTTATACACATCTCCGAGC
>CABSMC010000115.1 GCA_902478715.1 uncultured Adlercreutzia sp. | reverse complement strand
GCTCTCCCTCATGAGCGG
Source organism: uncultured Adlercreutzia sp. (assembly GCA_902478715.1). Classification (GTDB taxonomy): domain Bacteria; phylum Actinomycetota; class Coriobacteriia; order Coriobacteriales; family Eggerthellaceae; genus Adlercreutzia. Next base: position 4,850 of record CABSMC010000115.1, on the reverse strand, counting down.
CTTGAACCGCACCTTCCGTCCGCACCTTAACGCCGAGAAGTGCCTGGCCGAGTCTCGCGGCGCCTCGTGCGACTTGTGCGTGCGCGCCTGCCCCGAGGGCATCAACCTGCACGACATCGCCGCCGGCGAGACAACGCTGGCCGACTGCAGCAAGTGCCGCGCCTGCGCCGAGGTATGCCCCGAGCACGCCATTACCTTCCCGCTGCTGGCCCCCAAGCCGGCCCGCAATCGCGCCGGCGCTTCTGTGCCCGACGCCGTGGGCGACCTCGACGAAAACCTAGCCTTCGCCGGCGCCCTTGAAGAGAAGGAGTGAGCCATGGCCTTCCTCGACAGCCTCATCAACCTTTTAAGCTCCATCGAGAGCGACAAGATCGCCGTCCACGACGAGCGCTGCGTGGTCATGCGCAACCGCAACGTGGAATGCCTGCGCTGCGTGCGCGCCTGCACCTCCGGCGCCCTAGAGCTGACGGACGGCGAGCTTTCCGTGCGCCCGGAGAAATGCATCGGTTGCGGCACCTGCGCGGCTGCCTGCCCCACCTCGGCCATCGAGGTGCGCACCCCCACCGACGCCGAGCTCACCTCCGCCCTCAAGCGCTCTATCGTGGCCACCAAGGGCCATCCCGTCATCGCCTGCGAGAAGGCCGTCCGCGCCGCCCGTAAGCAGCACGAGGACGCCGGCCGCCTCCAGGGCTGGCGCGGGGCCCTGGGCCTGAAGGTCAAGGACTCACCGGCTCTTGACGAGACCATGCTCGTGGAAGTGCCCTGCCTGGGGCGCGTGGACGAGTCGCTCATCGCCGCCATGGGCGCCTACCGCTCCCTTGACGGCACCCTCGTCTGCGCCCACTGCGAGGGCTGCGAGCACGAACCCGGCGGCACGCAGGTGATGGACGTCATCGAGAGCGCCGAATCGCTCATGAGCGCCTTCGGGTCGTCGTTCTCCGTGGAGTTCACCGACGAGATGCCCGCACGGCTGACCACGACCGAGAGCGCCCTGGCCGCCCGGGCCGAGCGCGCCGCCGAGAAGGTCGCCGCGGCCCAGACTGCCCAAGAGGCCGCTGACTTCCCCGCCGCCGAGTCTCCGGCCGACCCTGGCCGCCGCGCCTTCCTCGCCAGTGCAAAGGAGGCTTCCACAAGTCTTGCTGCTGAGGCCGTAGCCGACGGGCTGGGCCTGACCGACGACACTCCCGCACCTAAGCCAATGAGCCCCCGCTACCGCAAGGTGAACGCCCAGGGCACCCTCTCCCGCTTCGTCCCCACCCGACGCACGCTTCTGTACAACTACCTGAACCGCCTGGGCGAGCCGGCGGCCGACGCCGTGAAGAACCGCGTCATCGGGCGTGTGCTCATCAACACCGACGCCTGCAGCTCCTGCCGCATGTGCGCCGTGTTCTGTCCCACGGGCGCCCTGGATAGAGCCGAGGACGGCGACTTCTGGGGCCTCGTGCACCGCCCCGCCGCCTGCGTGCAGTGCCGCAGCTGCGAGAGCCTGTGCCCCAAGGGCGCCATCACCGTGGACGACACGGTGCCCATGGATCAGTTCATGGGGCGCGAGGCCGTGCTCTTCTCCATGGAAAAGCCCACTTGGCAGGCCAACAAGCCCGATTCCATGTACAATAAAATCCACTCCATCTTGGGAGAAGACCTCGAGATGTGCATGTTCTAAAGCAGGAGATGAGTCCCATGATCAACTACACCCTTCCCGATTTCACCGTTAATCTGGGGCTCAATCTGTTCTTCGTGCGGCTTCTGCGCGAGCGGCCGCAGATGGCCCGCGAGGGCGCGGCCGTCACGAGCCTCTACGGCTGCTTCCCCGGCTGCGTCATGAACGGCGGCCGCACCTACCTGCGCGAGCGCACCTCCCCGGCCGCCATGGAGCGCACCTTCGCCATCATGGCCGAGTACGGCCTTGTGCCCCGCCTCACCTTCACCAACAGCCTCGTCAGCGAGGAGACACTCGCCGACCCCTACTTCAACGACATCTGCCGTATCGCCGCCCGCTTCGGCGGCGAGGCCATCGTCTACGACGACGCGGCCGGCGCCTACCTGCGCGAGAACTACGGCATGCCGCTCGTACTCTCCACCACGCGCGAGGTGGCCGACGCCGCCACCTTCAACGGCCTAGCCCGCGCCTATGACTGGATCGTGCTCTCCTACAACATCCACAAAGACCCGGTGGTTCTCGGCGCTCTCGCCGCGCCCGAGAAAGCCGAGATCATGGTGAACGAGTTCTGTGTGCCGGGCTGCCCCCACCGCGCCGAGCACTACCGCCACAACAGCGCCGATCAGCAGGACGGCATTCTGCGATCCTTCCCCTGCAAAAGCGGCCGTCCCGACTTCTTCGACCACGCCCCGAACCATCCTGTCCAGTTCACCGCCGAGGAGGTCGCCGACACGTCCGCCCGCTTCGGCATCTCCGCCTTCAAGATCGTCGGCCGCGGGGTGGCCTTCGCCACCGTGGTCGAGGCGCTCACCTATTACCTCATCCGCCCCGAATGCCACGAGGAGGCTCGCGCCCTGCTCGCCCGCGAAATGCGCCGCTCCTGAACACTTCCCAGCGGCCACTTTTGCGGCTCGCTGTCAATCGAGAAACCGTTCCCAAATTATGAACAATTTACTTGCCTTTACGTCGCCTCGCCGAGGCCCCGCGTACGGACGATAAAATAAGGGAAACGACTTCGAGGGAGGCATTGTGGCCATTCGCATCATCGTGGACTCGTCGGCGGACATGGAAGAGTGCTACGCCCGCGCCCACGACATCACCATCATCCCCATGACCATTGCATTCGGCTCCGAACAGTACGCCGAGGGCGTCGACCTTTCGCGCGAGGAGTTCTTCGAGCGCCTCGTGGAAACCGACGATCTGCCCCGCACGAGCCAGATCCCCCCTATGGTGTTCCAAGACCTCTTCCAAGAGGCCGTCGACGCCGGCGACGAGGTCGTCTGCATCACGCTTTCCAGCCACATCTCCGGCACCTACCAGAGCGCCTGCATCGCCGCGGCCCCCTTCAAGGAGTCGGCCTTCGTGATCGACAGCGAGAACGCCACCATCGGCGAGCGCATCTTGGCCGAGCGCGCCTGGGCCCTGCGCGACGAGGGGCTTTCCGCCCAAGATATCGCCTACTGCCTCAACCAGGAGAAGAAGGACATCCGGCTCGTGGCCTCGCTGGATACGCTGGAGTACCTGCGCCGCGGCGGCCGCATTTCCGGAGCGGCGGCCCTCGTGGGCGGCATGCTCTCCATCAAGCCCGTGGTGGGCGTCGTCGATGGCGACGTGGTGGTGCTCGGCAAGGCCCGCGGATCAAAGCAGTCGAAGAACATGGTGTTCCAGAAGATCGACGAGGCCGGCGGCATCGACTTCACGCGGCCCATCTGGGTGGCCTACTCGGGCCTGTCCGACGCGACGGCCCGCAAGTACATCGCCGACAGCCTGGCGCAGGCGAAAGCCGCCGAAGAAGCAGCCGCCGACGAGTCCGCCGTGCCGGACGACTTGCCCCTCACGCAGGTCGGCGCCGTCATCGGCACCCATGTGGGCCCGGGCGGCGTCGCTTTCGCCTTCTTTGCCAGAGAATAGACGGAACCAGAAGGGCGCCGTTCGCTCTTCCATGGAACTAGTCCAATCCTCCAGAACAGTTGCATGCCCATTTTTTCCAAGAAATTGCGTTTGTTAGCGTGAAGAGGGGCTATTCGCCTCCGTTTGACTCTGTTTTCAGCTCAAAACGGAGGAATTGCGCCCAAATTCACCGCATCGGAAGGGGCAGCGCTCCGAAAACGAGTCCGTGAATGCTAACAAACGCAATATTTCGGAAAAAACGCGACGGCGTTTTGCCCAAAGCACAAAAAGGGCTCCCCTAAGGGAGCCCTCGAGATCACCGAAGCGGCGCGGAACTTTAAACGCGCTTGATGACGCGGCCGTCGCGGGTGTCGATCTGCAGGACGTCGCCAATCTCGATGAACGTCGGCACCTGCACCTCCTTGCCCGTCTCCAGGGTGGCCGGCTTCAGCGTGTTGGTGGCGGTGTCGCCCTTGAAGCCCGGCTCGGTGTGGGTGACCTCGAGCTCCACGAACATCTGGGGCTCCAGGCTGATGAGCTCGTCGCCGGCGTACAGCAGCGTAGCCTCGTCGTTCTCCTTCAGCCAATCGGCCGCGGAGCCCACCATATCGGCGGAGACGGGCATCTGCTCGAACGTGCTGTTGTCCATGAACCAGTAATCGGCGCCGTCGTTGTAGAGGTACTGCATCTTCTTGGACTCAAGACGCACGGAATCGAACTTCGTACCGGCGTTGAAGGTGTAGTCGACCACGCGGCCGGTCTTGATGTCCTTGAGCTTGGTGCGCACGAACGCGCCGCCCTTGCCCGGCTTCACATGCTGGAACTCGACGATGGTGCACATCTTGCCGTTGTTGATGATGCACATGCCGTTCTTGAAATCGGCGGTAGAAATGCTTGCCACGGATGTTTCCTTTCCTGCTCACGCGCCGCGGCAAACCTTCTGGTCGCCCGCCGCGTTTGGTTCAAACTGGTACAGTATAGCCGTCTCGCGCCCTCTTCGCAAAGAAAATATGAGAGGACGCAGGTCGACGAGGACAAGCATCCCTCCATCGACCCCTAATCGCCCCTAATCGACGTAGCTGTTGATGAGGGCGAACAGCTCCTGTTTCTTGTGGATGTCCAGTTTCTGGTAAAGCCGGCGCAGGTGCGTCTTCACCGTGTTGTCGGAAATGAACAGCTCCGTGGCGATGGAGGAGATGGTGTGCCCTCGCGCCACCAGGGCCATCACCTCGATTTCCCGCTGCGACAAGGCGTACTTCCTCCCGATGAGGTCGCACCGGAGGGCCGTCTTATCCCTGTC
>CABSMC010000114.1 GCA_902478715.1 uncultured Adlercreutzia sp. | reverse complement strand
AAGCAGGCGCGCTACCAGACTGCGCCACGTCCCGAAATAGCGCGGAAAGTATAGCAGAACCCTCGTTGCCGAGCAAAAGCGCAGGATTTTTGCGGAAACAAAATCATTACCATATGAGTCTTCTTTTGCCTGCCCCCTCGCGTATCTGCATAATAGCGCTTATGGAGAAAACACCGACATACCGGCTGAAGCGGCTTTGGCTTTTGCTGCCCGGCGCGGCAGCACTGTTGCTGACGTGGGCGGCGAGTGCGAATCCGTCGCTCACCGAGACGTGGTTCTCGCGGGGCGTCTACCCGTGGCTGTCATCGGCGTGGGGGTTTCTGCCGTCGCTGGCGCCGTTCTCGGTGGCGCAGTGGGTCGTGGTGGCGTTTCTCGCGTTCTGCGTCGGATGGCTCGTCTTCTACCTCGTGGCCTTCGTACGTGGACGCGGTCGGCGACGGTTCGTGGCGTGGCGCGCGGTCGCCACAATGCTCGCCGTGCTATCGGTGGCCTACTGCATCTTCGCCCTCATGTGCGGGCTGAACTACTACCGGCACACCTTCGCCGAGGACGCCGGGTTCGAGCTGCGCGAGTCGTCTACCGACGAGCTGGCGGCGCTGTGCGAGAGCCTTGCGGGCAGCATGAACGATTCCCGCGCCGAGGTGACCTCGGCCGCAGCCGGGAACGAAGGCGATGCGGCTGGCAGCTCAATTGGCGACGGAGCGGCGCAGACCCAGGGCCCCCTCGCTGACGCAAGCGGAAACGCCGCCCAAACCGACGCCGATGCGGCCGCGATTCCCAATGAGTACGCTCAGTCTCGCGGCGGCTTCTGGACCTACTCCCGCGAGACCGTCGCGAACATGGAGGCGCTGGCCGAGCGCTACCCGGCGCTCGCACGCCCGCTGTACTCCCCTCCCAAGCCCGTGCTCTTCTCAGAGCTGATGAGCTACGCCGACATCGCGGGCATGTACTTCCCCTTCACCGTGGAATCGAACATCAACGTGGACGGGCCGTTCTTCACCATCCCTGCCACCATGGGACACGAGATGGCCCACCAGTGCGGCTTCATGCGCGAGGACGAGGCAAACTTCATCGGATACCTCGCCTGCAAGGACGCCGCCGACCCGCTCACGCGCTACAGCGGCTACTCGCTGGCCTATGACTACGCGATCTCGGCGCTCATCAAGGCCGATCGTGATGCGGCCGCGGCCGTAAACGACGGGCTGTCGGAAGAAGTGAAGGCCGACCGCCGGGCGCGCTCGGAATACCTGAAGCAGTTCGAAGGTCCCGTGGCCGAAGCCTCCAACGCCGCCAACAACGCCTATTTGAAGGCCAACCAGCAGCAAGACGGCACCCGCAGCTACGGCCGCATGGTAGACCTCCTCCTCGCCGAGGCACGACAGGAGGGCTAGGCGCGCACGCGGGCGCGGAAAAGGCCGTACTCCAGGGAGTCCACCAGCGCGTTCCAGGAGGCCTCGATGACGTTTTCCGAGACGCCCACGGTACCCCAGGTGTCTACGCCGTCGGTGGCGGTGATGGTCACGCGGGTGATGGCGTCGGTGCCCTGGGACTCGTCGAGCAGACGCACCTTGTAGTCGATGAGCTCCATGGCCTCCACCTGCGGATACGACGCCACGATGGCCATGCGCAGGGCAGCGTCCAGAGCGCCCACGGGGCCCGCGCTCTCGCCCGTTGCCACAAACCGCCCCTCCCCCACGTGGATCTTCACCGTGGCCTCGGACAGGGCGTCTTTGGCCAGGGCTCCCGTGTCCTCGCGATCGTCCACGATGACGCGGAAGCTCTCCAGCGTGAACGCCGGCGCGTACAGCCCCAGGTGGCGCATGAGCAGAAGGCCCAGCGAGCCGTCGGCCACCTCGTAGGTGAAGCCGGCCGCTTCCCGCGCCTTGATGTCGTCGAGCACCGCCTGCACGTCCACGCCGGCCGCTTCCAGGTCGAAGCCGAGGCTTCTCGCCTTCGCCAGAAGCGATGCCTTGCCGGCCAGTTCGCTCACCACCGTGCGACTCGTGTTGCCCACGGCGGCGGGGCTCACGTGCTCGTAGGCAGCGGGGAACCGCGCGATGGCGCTGGCGTGCAAGCCGCCCTTGTGGGCGAAGGCCGAAGAGCCCGTGTAGGGATGATGCGCGGGCATGGACACGTTGCAGAGCTCGGCCACGTACTGGGCCACGCCTGTAAGCTGGACGAGGCTGCGGTGCCCCACGCATTCCGCGCCCATCTTCAGCTCCAAGTCGGCGATGACCGTGAGCAGGTCGGTGTTGCCCACGCGCTCGCCGATGCCGTTCACGGTACCCTGCACCTGCGTGGCGCCGGCGCGCACGGCCGCGAGCGTATTGGCCACCGCGCAACCGGAGTCGTTGTGGCAGTGGATGCCGAAAGCCTGGCTCGGGAAGGCAGCGACTGTGGCCGCGACGATCTGCTCCACTTCGAAGGGCAGCGCGCCTCCGTTGGTCTCGCAGAGGTCCACCGAGTCGGCGCCCGCTTCCACGGCCGCCCCCACGCAGGCCAGGGCATAGTCGCGGTTCGCCTTGAAGCCGTCGAAGTAGTGCTCGGCATCGAACACCACATGCCGGCCAGCCACCTTCAGATGCGCCACCGACTCACCGATCATGCGCAGGTTCTCTTCGAGCGTCGTTTGCAGCGCGCGCTCCACCTGGGCGTCCCACGTCTTCCCGACGATAGTGACCACCGGCGCCCCGCACGCGATGAGGTCGGCCAGCCCGGGGTCGTCGGCCGCCGCCACGCCCTTCTTGCAGGTGGAACCGAAGGCGGCGATTTGGGCGTGCTTCAAGTCCATGGCCGCCACCTCGCGGAAGAACGCCACGTCCTTGGGGTTCGACGCGGGAAAGCCGCCCTCGATGTAGTCGATGCCGAACTCGTCGAGGCGCCGCACAATGGCGAGCTTGTCGGCCAGCGAGAGCGTAATGCCCTCGCACTGCTCCCCATCGCGCAGGGTGGAGTCGTAGGTGTAGATGCGCGTCGCGGTCATAGGTGCCTCCCGAATCTCTCGTCGGGTGCCATTATAGCGTTGGGGACGCCCTCCGCATCCGTCGCTATTCCAAGACCTTCTCGAAGGCGATGCGCGGGGCGCCGGCCTCGGGGCCTTCCGTCAGCGTGATGTCGCCGCAGGGGACGAAGCCGAACTTCTCCACCGCCCGGCGCATGGGGGCGTTGTCGGCATGGGTGTCGATGCGCATGGAAACCATGCCGTCGGCAGCCGCCTTTTCGCAGGCGAAGGCGAACAGCTCGCCGATGATGCCGCGCCCCCGACAGGCCGGATCCACGGCGCAGCGGTGCACCGTGGCGTAGGGGCCGTCGGTCAGCCACTCCCCTTCCAGGGTCTCATAGGCGGCCTCGGGCTCATCGACGTAGCAGAACACGGCCACCACGCGTCCCGCGTCCAGGGCAACATAGGCGCCTCCGGCTGCCACATCGGCCTCCCAGGTGCTCCGGTCGGGATAACCGCATTGCCACTGATCGATGCCCATAGCGGCCATGTTGGCCCGGGCCTGCTCGGTGATAGCGACCACGGCATCCACATGCTCCGGTTCCGCAACAACGATGTCCATGAAAAACCTCCTACTTGGGCCCTGAACGCTTCATGCCAAAGGGGTGCCCCAACTATAGCAAACCGGCCGCAATCGAGATAGTCCGTTCGAATCGAGCCCCGTGAAACTGCGCTAGCGCCTCTTCCCGGCAAACGAAGGGCGCCCGAGTTTTGCCCTACGACCGCAGGCGAAAGAGCGAGGCCTAGAAGATCGTTTTATGACATAATCGCATGCAACGGAAAATGAGGAAGGGAAGCTATGGGAACCGCGAGCAGAAGCGACGAGAGCCGAGGAAATCGCCAGCTGATGTTGGCGATCACGGGATTTTCCCTGTTCTATGCTGTCTGCGTGTCGTTCTTCTATTTCACGCCGCTGGCAGCCAAACCAGATTTCTCAGCCCAAGCTTTCGATAACGTGCTCAATCCGGCCATGTTCCTCACGGGCGCCGCTCTCGCCCTGTTGGTAAAACACGTTCCCGCGCAGCGCAGAGTCATCATTCCCACGATAGGCTATCTCTCGCTCGCGGCAGCCGTGGCGCTGCTCTTCGCCGCCGGCGTTGCGCAGCGGCCCCTCCTTTCCCTGGCCGCCGCGGTTCTCGCAGGCGCAGGCATGAGTCTGGCAGCCCCGTTCTACTTTGCCTCACTGGCCGACTTCGGCACGCGTAGCATCGCCTTGGTCTGCGGCGTCATGTCCCTTGCGGGCATGGCTCTGGACATGGTGTGGGCCCTCCTGCCGCCGATGGCGCTGCTCGCCCTGCAGTTGGCAGCCCTGGTGGCCTCGGCGCTGTGTCTGGTGCAGCTGAGTCGGGAAGGCAATCCGGAAAGAGATCGGAGCAGCGACCTGAAGACGGACGGCCTCGCCAGGCGCGACCTCCTCAATACGTTTCTCGTCCCGGGCCTAGGCACTTTCGCGCTTTCCATCGTGTACGGCATCATCGACGCCGCAGCAGCGGGGGCAGCCGCCTCGCCAGATGCCGCTTGGGCCATTTCGAAGGTCGGCGGCATCGTCGCAGCCGTGGCCTTCACCCTGTACTTCGCCATAGGCCGGCAAAGTTCGACCACGTTCCTGTTCAACGTTGTCTTCGGCGCGCTCGCCACGGGCATTCTCTTCCTGCCGTTTCTGCCGGGCAACTACACCGTGGCCCTCAACGTCTTCGCGGCAACCGGATGGAAACTCGTGATGCTGTCGCTCTTCTATCTCGTGGTCATCACCTACGCCCACGACCGAACGCGCCTACTCGCGGCCATCGCGCTCGCCTACGTGCTGCCGCGACTGGGGTTGTTCATCGGCCTCAACATCGCGCTCGTGCTCCACATAGATGCAGGAGCAGACTTCGTGCGTACCACCGCCGTCGCGTTCTTTCTGCTGTACCTCCTCCTCATGACGGTGTGGCTTGTGA
>CABSMC010000113.1 GCA_902478715.1 uncultured Adlercreutzia sp. | reverse complement strand
GGGCCGTAAAAGCCCCCTACAACAAAAGAAAGCGGGAAAAGTCCCACTTTCTCCAGAAGCGAAAGTATGTCCGTGCAGCCGATCTGCACAGCAGACGCATTTATACCACAACGAACGGCGCTTTGCCACCTTCCCGCAACAAATGGCCGCACACGGCGCAAAATGACCACAGACGGCAGTCGTGCGGCCAAGCAGTCGGGCGGGCCGGGCGGTCGGGCGACCGGGCAACCAAGCGCCTGCCGCAAGCCCGTCTCGGCCGATCGGGCCCGGCGCCCCTACTCGGCCGGCGCTGCCGGCAGCACCTGGCCGATGAGGTCGTTGCCCGGATAGGCCTTCACGAAGTCGATGAAGTCGGCCACGGCCCGGGAGTGCACGTGCTTCTTGTGGTAGGCCATATACACCGTGTAGAAGTGCTCCGGGATGCCCTCGACGCGCACCTGGTGCAGGTTGCTGAACAGCTGGGCGCCCAGCGAGTCCAGCATAAGCGCTCCGGCGTTGCCGCCGTTGTAGGAGAGGAACGACCCCATGGACACATCGTCGTCGTAGCCCAGGGACACGCCGCGCACGTCGGCCTCCTCGAGCATCTTCGCCACGCGCTCGCCGATGGGGGTGCCCCGGCGGTAGGTGTGCAGATCCACCTCGTTCAGCTCGGCGAAGGTGATCGTGTCGGCAGACGCCAGCGGATGGTCGTCGCGCACGTACAGCGCCAGCTCGCAGTGCTTAACCGGGAAGTACGCGATGTCGGGCTCGTTGTCGCGCTTGCCGCAGAAGGCCACGTCCAGCGTGCCCCGGTGCAGCTGCTCGGTGAGGTAGTTGGTGAAGCCCTGGGACACCTTCACGATGACCCGCTTGTCGAAGGCCTCCTCGAAGTCGCGGATGAGACTCGGCAGGTAGTGGTCCTGGGTGGTGAAGGTGGTGCCGAGGTTCACAGTGCCGAAGGAGGCCGACGAGCGCGCGCTCACGGCCGCCACGCCGTCGTCGATGGCGCGCAGGGCCAGGCACACGTGCTCGTAGAACACCTCGCCGTAGGGCGTGAGGAGCACTGAGCGCCCGTTACGCTCGAACAAGGGAGCCCCCAGCTCCTTCTCCAGAGACGAGATGGCCCCGGAGAGGGTCGGCTGGGTGATGAACAGCTCCTGCGCCGCTCGCGTGTAGTGAAGCACCTCGGCGAGCTTCTTGAAGTAGTTCAGCTGAGAGAGGTTCATGGTTCCCCCTAAGGCAACGGTAAGGCTGGTCGGCCCGTTCTCAGATTGCGCGATTCTACCTTGATCGTAGTTTATCAAACTCATCTTGGTTCATAGAGATTTCCTATAAGTGATAAGTGCGAAAAGCGGGGAGTCTCCACTCCCCGCTTTCCCGTTTAAGGCCGCCAGCGGTATGAGGGACCCGACTATTCGGTCGTCCAGTCCTTCTTGTAGCCGGCAGCGGCCTTGAAGATGTACAGGCCGAGCAGCAGGATGACCACGAGCATGGCGAGCGCCACGATGAACTCGACGGTGAAGCCGAACGACGAGCCGAGCCACGCCCAGATCATAGCGGCGAAGGCGGCGATGAGGTTGAACACCGTGGAGACGCGGGAGTAGATGACCGAGTACTCGCGGGTGCCGAAGGACTGGCGGCAGATGACCGGCACGAGCACCACGGCGGTGGCGTAGCAGCCGCCGAAGATGAAGGCGCCCACGTACATCACATACTCGGAGAAGGTGCCGAACCAGCAGAGCAGGATGCCCGCCACGCCGGCCGCGAAGGCGAAGATGAGCGCGCCCTTGGCGTTCTTGTCGGCCGCCGCGCCCAGCACCACCTTGAAGATGGCCTGGCCCACCATCATGACCGAGGTCATGACGCCGCCGACCACGGCCACGTCGAAGGCCACGTCGGTGAGTGACTTGGTGTAGGTGGGGAACTGCATGGCGATGAGGATGGCGATGTTGATGAGGCCGGCGAAGATGCAGATGGCGTAGAACATCGGGGTCTTCATGACGAAGCCGGCGGACAGGCCCGCGGGCTTGACGGCCACATCGGCCCCCGAGGCCGCCTTCTGCATGGAGGCGCCGTAGGGGGCCAGCCCGCAGTCCTCGGGAGAGTTGCGCACGCAGAACAGCGTGAAGGGCAGGCTCGTGACGAGCGCGATGACGCCCCAGATGAGGTAGATCGTGTGGAAGTCGACGCCCGAAGCGGTCAGCGCGGTGAACACGGCCGACCAGATGGCGCCGCCGATGCCGGTGAAGGCCATGCACAACCCGATGAAGAAGCCGGCGCGCTCCACGAACCAGCGGTTGATGAGCGTGGGGATGGCCAGCCACAGGATGGTGATCTCGCCCAGGCCCAGCATGACGGCGGCCACGTAGAACAGCACGATGGTGTTCGAGAAGCTCATCAGCAAGAAGGCGCAGCCCACGAGGGCGGCGGAGGCGGACAGAAGGATGCGGATGTCCATGGTCTGCAGCAGCTTGCCCGCAAACGGCGAGGCGATGGTCATGGTCAGGTACATAACGGTGACGTACATGGCGAACGCGGTGACCTCAACGCCCAGGCCCTCAGCCACGACCGGCTGGAACAGGCCCCAGGTGGAGAAGCATAGAGCCGAGCATCCGAACGTGATCATGATGCCCGTCAGCACGACGAGAAGGTGACGCACGGTCAGCTTCTCTTTGGTAGCGGTCCCACTCAAGGTAAACCTCCTCTATCGATTTCTTCTACTCTTGCGCAAACGTCGAACCCCTGTTGGCGTGAGCCGTGGACGGCGATCTTTCGCCGCTATCGTATTTGTACCGTAGAACGTTTCCCTTGAGGATGGTCAAAAAGGGATGCTTTGTCCCATATTCTTTGCAAAAATAGGACAGACTCAGTTAATTTGTCCTAATATCGAAAGGATTTATGATTGATAGGTTTCACAAATAGAAGAAACTGGGAGAATATTTCCCCCAGTTTCTTGCGATCGTTCACTTAATAAGAATGCTCGCAGCCCTTCTAGAAAGATCGGTAGTGCTCCATGATCAGTGGCGCGGCGATGTACACCATCACCTGGTCCGTTCCCTCGGCGATCTGATTGCCGCGGCAGTCCTCCCAGATGCGGCTCACGCGCGAGCCCTCGGTGTAGCCGAGGCCCCCCAGAATCTGCATGGCGTCCGAGGCCACCTGCACCGAGGCCTCGGGCACGTAGCGCTTCATGAGGGCCACGTCGAGCCGCTCGGTCTCGTCGGCGGCATCGATGGACCAGGCCGCGCGGTACACCATGGAGCGCATGTTGCGCAGGCGCACTTCCATATCGGTGAGAAGGGTCTCTATCTGCTGGAAGCGCCCCACCTGCACGCCGAAGGCCTTGCGGGAGCGCGCGTGGGCCACCGCGTCGTCCATGGCCGCCTGGGCCATGCCCAAGCTGGAGGCGCACAGAAGCACGCGCCCGTATTCCAGCAGATGGAACAGCTGCTGGAACCCTCCCTCGCTCGCATCGAGACGCCACTCCGGCGACAGCTCCACATCGTCGAAGGAGATGAGCGCGAAGGGCAGCATGGACTGGCCGATCTTGCTGATGGGCACGGCGTTGATGCCGGGCACGTTGCGGGGCACGAGCCAGAAGGACAGCGACGGGTAGCGGCCCGTACCCCCCGCGTCCTTGTCGATGGCGGCCACCAATATATAGGGGGCGTACTCGCCGTTGTTCACGTAGGACTTGCGCCCGTTCAGAAGCAGGCGCCCGTCCACGGTCTGGCACGAGGTTTTCATGGCCATGGTGTCGGATCCGCCGTCGGGCTCGGAGATGGCCAGGGCGAACATGAGGCGGCCGTCGGCGCGATAATCCTCGGCGATGGAGGCGGCCTCGGCGGCCCCGGCGAACCCGCTCATGATCTGCAGGTTGAACAAGTCGTTCTGGAACGGCAGCGTCGTGCCGGCGCAGCGGGAGAGTTCCTCCACGATGAGCACCTGCGAGAGCAGGCTGTGGGCCAGATCGGGCGCGATGTCCGGCTCGGCGGTCTCGTAGTACAGATCGACGAACTCCTTCATCACCGTATCGGGCAGACCCTGGTCGCGGCACCACTTGGCCACGCGCTCCGGCGTGAAGGTGTCGGCCCCGAACGTACGGAAGGCGCTGACGAGCTTCTTCTGCCCGTCGGTCAGCGTGAAGTCCACCTTATGGCTCCCTTCTCTTTACTATAGTGTGCATTCTACACGATGACCCTAGCACACCACTCCTTTGATTTGTTGAAACAGAATACCTTTGTTGTCCTGTTTGCATAGGGATAACTTTTCAATCTAGTGGTATTTTCTACTCAATTTCGAGTCTATTTTACACACATATTCTATTTTGTCCGTAGATAGGGATTCTTTCCCCTGCGATGATAGGGGTGCAAACAAACGAACCGCCCGACCAACCACTTGCATGAAAGGAGAGATGCTCCGATGACAGTCACCGAGAAGCTCAACGGTTACGGCCCGCTCGCCGGCATCAAGGTCGTCGAGATGTGCACCTACGTGGCCGCCCCGGCCACCGTCCGCGTCCTGTCCGAGATGGGCGCCGAGGTCATCAAGATCGAGTCCTTCGCCGGCGATACCCAGCGCACCCAGGGCCCCGGCTTCGGCTGCGAGCTGACCGATACGGAAGATCCCACCATCGATTTGAACAACACCAACAAGAACTGGGTGTCGCTCAACCTGAAGGATCCCGAGGGCCTGGCCATCGCGAAGAAGATGATCGGCGAGGCCGACATCTTCATGAACAACATGCGCACCGCCGCCCTGAAGAAGCTCGGGCTCGACTACGAGACCCTGCACGAGGAGTTCCCGGGGCTGATCTGGGGCCAGATGCGCGGTTACGGCGAGTTCGGCGAGTTCGCCCATGCCCCCGGCTACGATGCCGTGTGCTGGGCCGCCCGCGGCGGCGTGGCTGGCACCTTCCCCGAGAAGGACACCTCCCCCGCCATTCCCCCGCAGGCCTTCGGCG
>CABSMC010000112.1 GCA_902478715.1 uncultured Adlercreutzia sp. | reverse complement strand
GCCCCACGCACCTCGGCGGTATCGGCAGCGCCCACCGCCTGCACCATAAGCGACAACCCGTCGGCCTGGAAATGCTCCGCGTACAGCTCGATATCGGCCAAAAGGTCGCCGGCGATATCCCCCGCTGGACGCTGACGGTACACCGCGAAGTCACTTTCCGTATCCTCGCGGGCCAACGTCCGCTTCGCTGAGAACAGCGCACCGTCCTCGATCTTCAAAAACCGCAGCGGCCGCTCTCCCGTAGGCAGCCCTCCTGCCTCGGCAGCGGCTGCCAAGGCGTCGAAGTCCGCCTCGAACTCGCCGTCCGCGTCGTGCCATATCACAATGCGCCTCCGCGCCGCCCCGGAAAGCGGCTCGGCGAACCGCCCCAGAAACTGCTCACGCACATCCAACTCAGCCACCTATGCTCCTCTCGATATCTCAATTAGGACAGCACCACAACTCGTAATCGGTCCCTACATCCCAAAATCCAGAATCGTACACGTGCAGTTTCGGCAACGTGACCGTATGGGCCCTCGACTCCATCTCGATGCCGTGCCGGCACCGCCATTCGTCCGACGGCGCAAGGTCGGCATCGGTCACCACTCCCGCAGCCCAAAGCCCGTATAGCAGGGTCTCCCGCCGCAATCGAACCCACGGCCGCCTCTCCCCTTGCACGAGCACCACGCCTCCCTGCTCGCTCGCCGCCACAATGGTCGCGTCCCTTCCGTGAAAGTACGACTCCTCGCACACCGTCCTACCTGTCTGGCCCACCTGCTCGTACCAAGGGCGCCCCACGTGGGAGAGCATCGTCGCGCGTCTCTCCTTCTTCTTTTCCGTATCGATGCGGTCGACGCCGGGCGGAAGCAGATGCGCCTCGGCCGATCCGGCGGCCACCGTGGCAGGCAGCCCAGCGATGTGCCAGAGCACGATCAGCTCCTCCAGCGTGGCACTGCGCACCGATCGGCGGATAAGCCGATTGCGGTCTCTCTGGGAACTGACGCCCGTTCCCCCACGGCCAGCGTCCGCGCACGCGCCTGATCGCTCCCTATCATCGGTCTCAGGGCGGTTCGCGACGCCACCCAGAACCGAATCCTTCCTAGACGCCGCTTGACCGCAGTTCCCTACGCCGCCGGCCGCGCCGGGCCTCGCCTTCCAGAAGTAGTCGGAAAGCCCCTCGGTCACGGAGGACAGCTTTGCAGGGCCAAGCTCCACTCTCAGCACGAAATTGGGCCCTGCGGCACTTGTCTTCCCGATCCAGTGGCTCTTCGGCATCACTCCCTCAACAGTGACCGATAAAAGAGGCCCCAGCGACGACAGGGCCCTGGTGAACCATCGAATGTCCTCCCACCAACCGAACGCGGGGTTGAACTCTCTGGTCACTTCGCCGAGGAGCGTACCGTCCTCGGCGAGAGCCTCGACGGAGAGCTTGCCGAAACCGCAATAGCGCGCCCCGACCCGCAGCGCGGCGCCCATGCCCGCGACAAGCCCCTCCAACGGCCTGCCTTCGTCAGCAAGATGATCATTGTCGATGGCCAGATACAGTGGGAAGTCAATCATCGACGCCAGGCACGCCCTAATCTGGTCGATGACCTCCTCCTCGGGAGTAAGCGGACATAGGGGCTCCTCAGGCTCCGGCGGGGGCTCCACCACACGTTCGAAGTGCTTGTCGAGGGATGTCTGGCCGAACAGGGCCTCCGCTTCAGCCTGAACGCCCGTCTCGTCGGGTATATACCCCGCGCTTCCAATGCTCCCGTACCACATCCAACCGCAAAGCGCGACGTTGTAGACGACATCCGCCAGATCGTCCTCCTCAGAGGGCTCCCACGTCCGGGTGAGGCGAATGAACTGCTCGCATAACTCGTCTTTCGAAGCGCTGTCGATGCACGTTGCGACTTGGCGAGCACTATCACCGGTCGTGCGGGCAGCCGACAGCCACACGCAATTGTAGTTGTCGTACTCATCGGCGTCGAAGTGCGCGAAGGCGTAGCGCCCGTCGGGAAGGAGCCTCATGAAGGCGCAGACATCGTCGCCGTTGTCGACCCAGGCCGTGGAGTACCCCATCAGCAAAGCGTACAGCGACTGGCGCTTCCAAAGCCCGACGTCTCCGCTCTCGCTCAGCGGGCGGCCGTCGGACTGCCACGCCGCCTCCTCATCGTCGGCCGGCCCCTCGTAGGGCACAAAGGTGAGCCAGTACCAGTCCTCGATGTCCCTTCGCATGGCACAGAACAGCTCGTCTACATCATCGAAGTCGTCTACGGGCACGTTGAACTCCGTCGCGGCGGCGCGCGAGCGCAGGTTGTGGCCCATAGTCTTCAGCACGTTCAGCATATCGTGCGGCTGCGCCACGATGGCCACAACATTCGTATGGAAGTTCGCCACGAACCGCTCCTCTCCCGAATCGCGTTTCTACTTGATCTTCGCCAGCACGTCTTGGAATTTGGCGTAGTTCACCTTCACGCCGTCATCGAGGTCGATCTCGATCATCTGGTCGGCCAGGTGGTGCACCTTCTCCTCGAAGGCGGTCGTCTCATCCAGCTGGTCGCGTAGCTTCTTCAGCGCCTTGGTCGCGCGCGTGCGCTCGGCGCCGGACGCCGCAGCCTCGGCCTCCTCCAGATGCGCAATCTGGGTGCGATAGCGCTCCTGCTGCTCGTGGACGTAGTCGGTGCGCAGGCGCGCCAGCAGGTCGGGCCGGTAGCGGTGCATGTATGTGAGCGCCTTGAAGCCGTTCTTCTTGCCGGAGTCGAACAGCCAGTAGATGGGCCGCTTCTTGTAGGTCTGGCAGTGGTCGCGGTAAAACTCCTTCACGAAGTAGTCGCGGATCACCTGGCGCGGGCTGCCCTTGCCGCCGAGCGCGTCGGCCACGTAGCGCAGGTTCTCCTCCAGCGTCTCGTCGCCGTAGGTCACGCGCACCCATTCCACGAAGTTGCCCACGATGTCGTCGTCGAAGTACTCGTCGTCGGTGATGGGCAGCACGTTGTCCTCGTCGGGCGTGAAGGTGGGGTCGGGCACCTGGGCAAGATACTCGTCCAGCGTGTCGCCCTGATTCGCCAGGATGAGGCCTTCTTTGTCGAGCGAGTAGCGCCCGAGCATGCAGCCCACGGCGTAGCTGATGAGCGAGACGATCTCGTCGCGGCGGGTGCGCACGTACTTGTTGCCCTTGAACGACTCGGGAATTTCCTCGGCCGTATCGAAGATGCGCGCCACCGAGACGTACTTGTCCTCCACCTCGATGGGCACCTCCCCCACCATGTCGTAGATCTCCGCGAAGATGCGGTTAAGCTCCTCCTCGTTGGCCTTCAGCTGATCGAAGCGCGCATTGGCCTCGGCCTTCCACGCCTCGTACTTATCCTTGATAAGCGTCGCCACTAGACGGCCCTCCTTTCAGAGTCTAGATGGGAATTGATCTCATATTTTGGAACGTTTGTTCTTCTATGTGTGATACAATTGTGCAAGGTCAGCGGAGTAAGCCCCGTGTGCTGGCAGCGCCTTCTTTTACGGAAGGGGGTGATTTGCCCATGGACTTGGTTATTCAGTTGCTGAAACTCGTTGCTTCTGTGATGGGGTTGGCGACGGCGATGGTCAAGGCCGTGTCCACAGCACGGGGTTCGCGCTCCGAAACGAAAGCTGATCGCAAGCGCTAGTTGACTTGCGATCAGCCCGAAAACAAACGGCGCTGCCCGCAACATCGAACACGGGCATCCGCTGGCCGACATTGTAGCAAAGCGACAGGAAGAAGTGCAAGAGAGAGCTCGAAGGCCGTGCTCCGCTGGCGTACGAGCACTCTCGCACCGCTTATGGTAGCCATACGCCCTCATTCGCCAAATCCCCTCGCGCCATCAGTGGCCTGAGCAGCCGCCTTCTTCAAGCTGGCCTGCAGAGAGCGGAGCTTTATTATGTTCATGGGACGCCACTGCTTGTACACGAATACCTCGCGGCCATCGACTTCGAACGGCTTGGATGTGTAGAGTTTTCGCTCGCGTCCATCGGGGACGATTGCCCGCAAGAGCGGGTGACTGAAACCGAGCAGCACCGCGCTCGCCTTGGAGGTGGAGAACTTCTTCTTGTCGACCGTGAGCTCGCACACCTCGCGAATAGCCTTGAGGATGTCGGGGGCTATCTCTTCTTTCCGGGCCTTTGGTTTGGAAGCCGGAGCAGTCCCAAGCGCAACGGCGGGCTGGTTACCGCTTTCGCCCTCTTGTGGGACGCTAGTTTCAGCCGACCGAGCATCGCTTTTCGTCCGAGCCTCTCCGTTCGCTTCAGGATCAAGCCCCTCTGTTTGAGGCTTCTCCGGTACGTCTTCTGCCGTGAAGGCCATCGAGCTATCCGAACTCGAAAGCGTTTTGCTCACGGGCTCATGAAGGGAAATAGCGACGCTATCGCCCAAGCGTACCGACGAACCCCTTAAAGACTGTGGCGCCACCCGCAGCAGCTCGTACAACTCAGCAACACAATTTCCTCGAGGAGACACACTCGCAAGTCCGTCAGGCAGGGCGTCCGAATACTGACGCGCCCAGGAAGACGCTTGAAACCTCTTCAGAACGGGGCGCTCCTCGCGGCCACATAGCAACCACAAGGCGTCTACGCACCGCCCATCGGCTGAGCCGACGGCGTTCTTGTACTTGTTCAGGCACTCGGTAAAGACGCTCCCCTTCTCATAGCAACGCTCGATGCTCTGCATAGTTCGGAACTTCGCATCCAGAATCACCGTCGAAATAATGCGACCAGCCTCTGCTAAAACCAACAGGAAGTCGGGCGTCCAATATGAGTCGAGACTTCCATCGCCGAAAACATAGCGCGGTGTCGTTCGATGGAGAGTGATTCCGCCCTCCTCGCGATCATCACCGTAAAGCACCGGCTGGTAGTACAGCGTCGCAGTCTTATCACCGCACCGAAGCCTATAGCGATTCGCAACCGAGCGCTCGTTTACGAAGTAGGGGTCGTCCACTGTGTAAACGACGGAGGCGAGCGAATTGGCTTGCATAGGGTCGGGCTTGTAGCCTTCAGCATGAAGGCCCGAGAGAAGCTCGAAGAGGACGTAGTATTCGTAAAGCTTGTCCATGCGGCGGACGGACAGAATGAGTCCATCTCGCGC
>CABSMC010000111.1 GCA_902478715.1 uncultured Adlercreutzia sp. | reverse complement strand
GGCTTGCGGCGAGCCTCCGGCACCGCGATGCGGCGGCGCCCCGACAGATAGTCGGCCGTGACGGAGCCCTCCGTGGCCATGACCTCCGCCGGCGTCCCCGCCGCGATGACGTGGCCTCCGTGCTCGCCGGCGCCCGGGCCCATGTCCACCACGAAGTCGGCGGCGCGGATGGTGTCCTCGTCGTGCTCCACGACCACCACGGTGTTGCCCAGATCGCGCAGGCGCTCCAACGTGGCGATGAGCCGCTCGTTGTCGCGCTGGTGAAGCCCGATGGAGGGCTCGTCCAGAATGTAGAGCACGCCCATGAGCCCGGCGCCGATCTGGGTGGCGAGCCGGATGCGCTGGGCCTCGCCGCCGGAGAGCGTGGCCGTGGCCCGCTCCAGCGTGAGGTAGTCCAGGCCCACGTCCACGAGGAAGCGCAGCCGCTCGCGGATCTCCTTCACGATGGGCAGGGCGATGACCGCCGCCTGGCCCGTGAAGTGCAGCCCCTCGAAGAACGCCAGCGACTCGGCCGCCGACATCTCCGTGACGTCGTGGATGGACTTGTCGTTCACCGTGACCGCGAGGACCTCCGGCTTCAGGCGCTTGCCGCCGCAGGTCTCGCAGGGCACCGTGGCGAAATAGGCCGACAGCTTCTCGCGCTGGGCGTCGGACTGGGCCTCGGTATAGCGGCGCTTCACTGCGGCGAGCACGCCCTCCCACTCGATGTACCAGTAGGTGTCGCGGCCGTCCACGGTGCGGTAGTCCACGCGCACCTTCTCGTTGCCGAGGCCATGCAAGAGCGCCTTCTGGGCCTTCTTCGGCATGTCCTCCCACGGGGTGTCGGCGTCGGTGCCCACATGCTGGGCCACGGCGCGCAGCACCTGGGGGTAGTAGTTGCCGCTCTTGAACGGCGCGATGACGCCCTCGTTCAGCGTGAGGGACGGATCCGGTACCACGAGCGAGGGATCCACCTCGTCGCGGCTGCCGATGCCGAGGCAGTCGGGGCAGGCGCCGTAGGGGGCGTTGAAGGAGAAGTCGCGGGGCTGCAGCTCGTCCATGGAGTGGCCGTGCTCGGGACACGCGAGGGCCAGCGAGAACAAATGCTCCCCCTCCCCGAGGCCGCCCGTGGCGCCGGAGGAGGTGCCCCCGGCCGCACCGAGCGGGTTGCCGTCGGGCCCGAGCACCTGCACAAGAACGCGACCCTGCGCCAGCTTGCATGCCAGCTCCACGGCCTCGGCGATGCGGCTTTGGGCGGATTCCTTCAGCGTGACGCGGTCGACCACCACGTCGATGAAGTGCTTGATCTTCTTGTTCAGGGTAACGGGCTCACCGGTTAGCTTCACGATCTCGCCGTCGATGCGCACGCGGGAGAAGCCCTCCTTCTGCAGATCGGCGAAGAGCTTCGTGAACTCGCCCTTGCGGCCGGCCACCACCGGGGCCATGAGGATGGCCTTCGTCGACTCGCCCTGGGCGTCGTCGCCGAGGCGCAGGATGTCGTCGGTCACCTGGTCGGTGGTCTGCTTCTTGATTTCGCGGCCGCACTCCGGGCAGTGAGGCACGCCCACCCGCGCGAACAGAAGGCGCAGGTAGTCGTAGATCTCGGTGGTGGTGCCCACGGTGGAGCGGGGATTCTTCGACGTGGTCTTCTGATCGATGGACACCGCCGGCGACAGGCCGTCGATGGAGTCCACATCGGGCTTGGACATCTGGCCCAGGAACATGCGGGCATAGCTGGAGAGGCTCTCCACATAGCGGCGCTGCCCCTCGGCGTACATGGTGTCGAAGGCGAGGCTGGACTTGCCGGAGCCGGAAAGGCCCGTGATGACGACCAGCTCGTCGCGGGGAATAGTCAGGTCGACGTCCTTCAAGTTGTGCTCGCGGGCGCCTTTGATGACGATCTCGTTGGCCATTGGCTGGATTTCCTTCGCAGACGTGAAGCAACGGGCGCTGCGCGGGCCGCCCGTTGCCGAATTCTCTTGTTTCGCCTGCGTATTCTAGCGATTCGCGCGGCCGCTGGCTAGCAATTTAGGGAACTTTTGTTCGGGTTCACGGATTTTGCATAGATGATCGCTCAGGTTATATGAGCGCGGGGGCAGCGACGGAGGCATCCTCGGGAGCGGCCTCCCCCGTCGCGGGCTCGGGCGCCGGCGAGTCTGTCAGGCCCTTCATCTTCCGGAAGCGGGACAGCGTGAGGCGGGCGTCCTTCTTCTTCTCGCTGGGCGCCCGGAGGCAGACCGCCACGAACAGGCTGGCAGCGACGAGCACGGCGGCCATGGCGGCGAACACGAAGGCGAAGGAGGTCGCTTCCAAAAGGATGCCGCAGACCACGCCGGTGACCGCCGAGCCGGCGTAGGCCACAAGGTTCACCGAGGCGAGGATGGCCGAGACGCGCAGCACGCTCACGCGCAGAAGCAGAAGGCGCAGCGACACGGACACCGCCACGCCCATGGCGAAGCTGAACAGGGCGCAGTCGGCCATGAACAGAAGCTCGGCGCCCATGAGGATGAACAGCGCCATGAGCGCCGTGGTGAGAGTCACGGCCGTCATGGAGACGACGAGGGTGCGCTTGGGCTCGAAGCGCTGCACGAGCGGGCCGCCGAGAAGCGACGGCGCCATGATGAGCGCCAGGATGACCGAGCCGGCCAGAGGCGAGGTCGCGCCAAAGCACTGCCGGGCGATGGGCGCCGAGAACGACTGGTAGAAGCAGGAGACGAGCCAGGTGGCCAGGTAGCACACGGCCACCACGGCGAACAGACGTCGATTGTCGGTGGGAATGTAGACGCGCACCCTCAGCACGGCGCGCAGCGAGAGCGTCTGGTCGAGGGGCTCGTGCACCACGGGCATGAGGAACAGGCACGCCGCCAGAATGACGATCATGATGCCGTAGAGCACAGCGATGCTCGGCACGATATCGTAGAGGACGCCCACGGCCACCGACCCGATCATGATGCCCACCATAGCGCCGCAGCTGGCCACGGTGGATCCCCATCCGAGATGCTTCTCCCCCACGCAATCGATAACGAGGGCGGACACGGCGCTCATGCCGAGGCCGGCCGAGAGGCCCTGGACGAAACGGGCGGCGAGCACGGCCGCGCCGCTGTCGGCCATCATGAACATGATGCAGCCGACGATGGCGAGCATGAGGGTGAGGCTGGTCACGGGAGTACGCCCGAAGGCGTCGGAGATGCGACCGGCGAGCAAAAGCGTCAAGGCCACGCCGGTAAGGTAGGTGAACATCGTGTTGGAGATGTCCGCCGTGGTGAGCCCAATGGTGGCCTGGTAATCGGCATAGAGCGGAATAGGCACCGCCGTGGCGGCGAAAATGGCCAGAAACGCGATGGTGGCGAGCGCGAACCCGCGCAGGGACTGCCCGTCGGTGAGCTCCTCTTTGTGCATCCTTTCCTCCGTTTGAACGAGATGTGCCAGCCTGCCTTTCGGGAACGGATATCCCGAAAGGGTGGGTGAAGTATGAACCTCGCTTCAGGGGAATTCAAGGGATTGCGCTGAGTTTTCCACTCAGCGATGAAACGGCCCCGCAAGCCGTGCGAGGGTTCGGAGTCCCGTGCCGCCCGCCGCCGCCTTAAAGCCGCCGACGGCGGGCGCCGCGAGCAGCTGGCAAAGCGCTCCCCGCAACCGACAGCGAGCGCAAAAGGAGCCCTCTCCCCCGAGGGCCCCTGAGTGGGTTTCCGCTGTGGCGTATCCGGAACCTACATGACGGCGTGGCTTGCGGACTGCATGAGGTAGGGAATGTAGGCGAGCACGACGAGCGCCGCCCAAAACAGCATCTTCGCCTTCTTGCGACTCATGGCTCCTCCCTTCCGCGCAATCCGTCCGATCGACGGTCCATCTGGATCGTCACTGTGATTCTTGCACAAAACACAGGAGGGGAAGATTCGAAAAAGCCACTAGTCACGATGGCGCAACCGCCCCGATGACCCCGCGCAACGCCTCTGTTCGCCGTTTGTAAATTACGCCCGTATCGTTCCGTAGGGGCCGACCTCGGTCGGCCCTCCCGACGGGAGCAAACTTGCACGACAAAACAGGGGCGACCAAGGTCGCCCCCTACGGTTGGGCGACTTACGCGCGCGGATGGGCGAGGCCGTGGATCTCCTTCAGGCGCTCCGGGGTCACATGGGTGTAGATCTGCGTGGTGGTGAGGCTCGCGTGCCCCAGCATGTCCTGGACGCTGCGCAGATCGGCGCCACCCTCCAGAAGATCGGTGGCGAAGGAGTGGCGCAGGGCATGGGGCGAGAGCGACTCGTCCAGCCCCGCCGCGGCCAGAGCGCGCTTGAACATCTTGCGGATGCCGTCGGGCTTCATCTGGTTGCCCCGGTTGCTGACGAAGAAGTAGTCGCTCTGCCCGTCGCCGAGCAGCTCCGGCCGCGCCTTCTCGAGATAGCGGGCCATGGCCTCGGCGCCCCGGCGGCTCAAGGGCACGATGCGCTCCTTGGCGCGCTTGCCGAACACCTTCACCTCGCGCTCGGGGAAGTTCACCCAGGAAAGGAGGAGCCCGGAGGCCTCGGAGACGCGGGCGCCGCAGGAGAACAAAAATTCCAGGAGCGCCGCGTCGCGCATCTGCGCCGCCGTCTGCTCGCGGGGCGCGCCGTCGGCGTCGGTCGGGCCGTAGACGGCCAGCAGGCGCTCCACGTCGCCGTCGGACACGACCTTCGGGAGCCGGCGGTCGACCTTGGGGGCCGACAGCACGCTGGCGGGATCGGCCGGGGCGAGACTGGTCACGCACGCCCAGCGGAAGAACGTGCGCAGAGACGACAGGTGCCGCTTGATGGTGGTGCGGGCGTAGCGCGCCTGGTCGAGCTCGGCGAGGTAGCGCCTCAGCTGGCGATAGGTGGGAGCGAGCGGATCGACGCCCGCCCGCTGCGCCCAGCGCAGGTAGGCCTCCATGTCCTCGCGATAGGCGCGCACCGTATGGGCCGAGGCGCCCATCTCGGAGGCGAGGTGATCGCAGAACCGCGCCACCGCCTCTTCGCCGGACAGCGGCGCCCCGTCGGCGGCGTTTCCGCCGCCAGCGCCTTTGCGCCCCATCACGGCAGCAGCCCCACCTCGGCCAGGGCCTCCTTGTAGCCCGCAAGCGCCTCGTTGGCGCGGTCGGCGTAGGCCTGGTAGCGGGCGCGCTTGTTGCGCACCGGGGGCGAGAGCGGAGCCATGAGCCCGAAGTTCACGTGCATGGGCTGGTAGTCCTTCGTCGCCGGATCCGTGGCGTAGGCCAGAAGCGCCCCGAACACCGTCTCCGTCGGCAGCTCCGGCAGCGCGATCCCCGCAAGATCGGCAGTCACGGCCAGCGCGACGTGCAGCCCGCTGCGGA
>CABSMC010000110.1 GCA_902478715.1 uncultured Adlercreutzia sp. | reverse complement strand
AGATCAGCGCTTCGAGCGATGCGAAGGAACTAGTTAAGGGTTTCGGGCATCACGAGAGAAATAGTCGGGAATTTCGAGCAGCAAATCGACCTATTACAAGCAATTTGCTTCGAAACGCGCCCGAAACTCCCAACTACTTCCGATCTCGCAACATCATTCTGCTCGAAACTTCCAACTAATTCCAAAATCTTGCAAGTTATTCGATTTGCGATGTCATCGTTATGGACAAGCTATCTTCCCAGTTCAGACCTTGGGTTATGACTCGGGTTATCTATTTAACCCAATTTCATCGATCGGCCCGATGCGCGGTTTCGCATCCCAGACCATGATGTGACCCGTCAGCAGCGCTCGGCGGTCGCGCAAAGCCGAAGAAGACGGTTCTGCCAGCCGAGCGCAAAGGGAGCGCGGTTCGAAGAAGCCGCATGTATTTAGGAGGGTCACCATGGAAGTCACTCGTCGCGATCTGTTCAAGTTCACCGGTCTTGCCGCCGCCGGAGTCGTGGGAGCGAGCGCCCTTGCGGGTTGCGCCCCGAAAACCGCCGCGGAGACGGCCTCACTCGCCGATATCGGCTCTGCCGATGCCGGGCTGCCCGCCTTCCTGCAGGCCCCCGAGCCCATCACCGACTTCGCAGATACCCGCGAGTACGACATCGTTGTCGTGGGCGCAGGCGAGTCGGGCCTGTCCGCCGCCCACTCCGCGGTGGCCGCGGGAGCCAAGGTGGCCTGCGTCCAGAACATCGGAACCGCCCAGACCACCGGCAACATGGGAGCCTCAGTGGACACTACCAAGACCGACGAGGCCGGCATCCAGGCCTGCGTCGCCTTCCTCATGGAGAAGAACGCCTACCGCTCGAACCGCAAGCTTCTGGAAGCATGGGCCCGCAACTCCTATGAGGCCGTTACCTGGTGGGCCGACACGGCGGCCGAGGGCGGCGCCGAATCGAAGCCCTACGATTCCGAGCGCGAGTACAACGGCTACACCTACTACTTGCACGCGAACACCTACAACCACTTGGAAGGCGCCCACAACGACGCGGCCCTGGCCGTCTGCGATGCGGTAGCCGCCGAGGGCGTGGAGTTCTTCTTCAACTCCCCGGCTGTGCAGCTGTACAAGGAAGGCGAGCGCGTGGCCGGCGTGATCTGCGAGACCGAGGAGGGCAACGTGCTCTTCAAGGCCTCCAAGGGCGTCATCCTTGCCTCCGGCGACTGCTCCGGCAACCAGGAGATGCGCGATTACTACTGCCCCGACCTGCGCGGCTTCAAGACCATGAGCCCCTTCCGCGACGGCATGGGCATGATGACCGGCATCTGGGCCGGTGCGCAGATGACGCCGGTGAACCACTCAAAGATGGTTCATGGCGGCGGCGCGCTGACCCGTCTGGAGCTGCCCTTCCTGAACCTGGACATCCACGGAGAGCGCTTCATGAATGAAGTTCTGTCCTTCGCCTACCTGAACAACCTCATGCGCGGCTACCTCGAGGAGTACGATTTCCAGAACCCCATGGCGGCGAAGTTCTTCACCATCATGCCGGCAAATTGGGTCGAGGTTGGCGAGCGGTGGACCGCGACGCATCCCGAAGAGGTGAAGTTCGGCGTGGGCAACATGAAGATCCCCTCGGAGGACCAGTTCGTCAAGGGCGAGACCTTCGCCGAGCTGGCGGCCAACATCAATGCCTACATGGAAGCCGAGGAGTGGCACATCGACCCCATCGACGAGCAGACCATCGTGGCGTCCATCGAGGCCTACAACGAGCTGTGCGCGACCGGCTCCGACGGACAGTTCGGAAAGCGCGCCGACTATCTGGTGCCCATCGAGCAAGGACCGTTCTTCGCGGTGCCCCGCGGCGCCAACTCCGTGCCGGCCGTGCTCGGCGGACTCACGGTGGACGAGAACCAGCAGTGCCTCGGCGCCGAGGGCGCGCCCATCGAGGGCCTGTTCGCCGTGGGCAACGCCTCGGGCCAGTTCTACGGCGGCGTAGATTATCCCATGGATGTTGAGGGCCTCTCCATCGGGCGCGCCATCACCTCCGGCTACGTCACCGGACGCTACGTGGCGACCCTTTAGCCCCCGATCTCTCTCCCCGCACCCTATCCCCTCCTCGCGTACGCGCCCGTTGGCCCTCCCTCCCCGCCGACGGGCGCGTCTCTGCCGCCGCAGGGGTACAGAGGCGCCCGCGCTCGACCGGCCGAGCATCATGCAGGAGCAACGGCGCTGCGGGCCAAACCGATTTAAAGCCGTTATAATGACACTCATGGAGAAGAAACCCGTATCGAACAAAAGGCGCCGCCTCGACAATCTGGAGCAGATGATCCCCTATCTGTTCGCCCTGGGCTGCGCCCGGACGTGGATGACGCTCACCTTCGCCGCCCCGAGCGGGCTCTTACTGGAGCTGCCGTTCGATCCCCATACGGTTTTCGACTACGCCTATGCCGGGTTCGGCATCGCGGCCACGCTGCTCGCCCGGCGCATCGTGCCGCTCAGCTCCCACCATTGGGCGCGATTCGGCTCACTTGCGGCCATGCTCGCCGCCTCCCTCTGCCTCATCGCCGCACCCGAGTTCCCCTCGGCTGCAGTGCCGCTGGCTACAGCGGGCACCTTGCTGGGAGCCTTCGGCTTCTGCGCGATACTCCTCATGTTCAACGAGGCCATCGTGCCTTTGAGCCTCATCCGCATCGCCCTGTTCACGGCGGCATCCCGCTTCATCGCCGTGCCAATGACCTACTTGTGCCAGGGACTTGCCGGCACGCGCTTTGCCCTCGTGCTCGTGCTTCTGCCGCTGCTGTCGCTCGGCTGTCTCGCTCTGGCTTTCCGTTCCCTTCCAGAACGGGAGCGGGTGGTGCGGCCCTATCCTAAATTCTCCTATCCTTGGAAACCCTTGGCAGTGCTGTGCATATACGCCTTCGCCTACGGAATGCGAACCGCCCAGCTACCGGAGGGCGCCGGCGTCCATTCCTCGCTTTCCACCGCGCTCGTCATGGGCGGGTTCTTCGTCGTCGTATACTTTTTCTCCGATCGCTTCTCGGTGAGCGCCCTGTTCCGCTCGCCCCTTCTCCTCATGGTGTGCGGCGTTCTGCTCATACCGGCCGAAGGCGTGCTCGGCACTACGGCGGCGGGCTACCTCATCTCCATGGGCATGACGCTCATGTCGCTGCTCATCTCGCTTTTATTCTACGACCTCTCGAAACGCATGGGCATCGCCATCGTGGCACTCACCGGCATTATGCGCGTGAACACCCTGTTCACGCTGTGGGGCGCCGGGTGCACTGATCTTCTGGGACGCACGGGCCTCGATGAGGGCACCCAGTCCATCCTCGTCAGTGCCGCCGTGGTTATGCTCGTGCTGGCCAGCACCCTCATGCTGCTCTCCGAGAAGGATCTCGCCTCGCGTTGGGGCATCCGGCTTCTGGAGACCGATAATCTCGCCGAGGAGAGCCTGCGGGCCGAGACTATCGCCGAGCGCTGCGACGCCGTGTCCGCCTCGTGCCACTTGAGCCCGCGCGAAGACGAGATCTGCCGTCTCATCGCGAGCGGCAAAACCAATCAGCAGATCGAGCGGGAGCTGTTCATCGCCTCCGGTACGCTTAAGGCGCATATCCAGCACATCTACGTGAAGTGCGACGTGCATTCGCGCAAGGAACTCATCGCCCTGTGCGGCGGCGAGTGATGCGTTCGTCCTCGCGACGGCAAGCGAGAACCCGCCTTCGTTTTCCCGCCTTGGGCCCCTCGCCTCTCTAGGCGTCCGCTTCGTTCACCAGGTCGATGAGCTCGCCGCGGGTGTGAATGTCGAGCTTTTGGTAGATGCGCTTCACATGGGACTTCACGGTGTTCTCGGAAACGAACAGGCGCTCGCTTATGGCGGGCATCGTGTAGCCCTGGGCGAGCAGAAGGAAGATGTCGCTTTCCCGCGGCGTGAAGCCGTAGCGCTCTGCCAACACGGCGCATCGCTGGCAGAGAGCCTCCTCCGGCGTAACAGACGCGTCCTCCCCCGCCGCCGCAGCGCCAGAAGCTCCCGAACGATTGCGGAACAGAACGATGGCAGCCAGAAGCAGCAGGTACACCGACACCAGCGCGATAGCCGTCAGCGCAATGTCACCCTGCCGCAGCGTTTCAGCGTTGGCCCATCCCACCAGCGTTCCGGCAAGCTGGGCGATGTTGGTCGCCAGGAACGCCACGGAGAACAAGAGGATCGGGGAGGTGCGCGTGCGATGGGAGGCATCGGCGAGCATGCACCACAGGATAATCCCCGCCACCATCGCGCCCACCTGGACGAAGGCGTTCACAATGCCGCCCGCCGCGTTCCAAATGAGCGGTAGCAGCAGAAAACCCGCGGCGGAAACCGGCAGCGCCACCGAATAGACGCGGGTGAGGTTGGGCGGCTTCCGCACAAAAAGCGCCGGCACGAGAAGGCAGCCGATGGCGGCCGCGCTCGCCCAGAGCGACGTCTGCTGGAACGTGCCCAAAGATATGTCCTGAAGGCCGGAGATCTGCAACATGAGGCCGCCCATGAAGCACAGGATCGTCGTGCCAAGGACGGGATGCCACAGATCGCGGAGGATCCCTTTGATCACGGCGGGATCTGTGGCCCAGCCGCCGTCCTCCTCGCCCCGCAGGACAAGGGAGCGCTGCGCAGCGAGGGCCGATGCGAGGAAGAGCGCCGCGGCCAAGGGAAGCACGACAGGGCCGGGAAGCAGCGTGGCGACAAAGTAGAGCACGAGGCTCGCACCGTTGCACAGCGTCACGTACAAATACACTTGACGCAGATCGAGCGTGGCGGAGAACCGCGCCCAGAGGAACGTCACGAGCACATCGCCGCATCCCAGCAAGGCCCCGGACACTCCCAGCCACACCGTGATCTTGGAAGCCTCTACGGCATCGGCGAGGCTCGCGACCATGGCGAGCACGAGCATGCCGCCCAGCAAAAACGCAATGGCAGCGACGAGAAGTGCCCATTCGAACGGCCGCGGGGCGGCCAAGCGCCCCTTCGTGCCGAGGCGCCAGACCACGCCAACGCACAGAGCGCAGACCCCGATGCGCGCCGCCATGGCACTGGCCGAGAAAACGACGTTGCCGTCATGACCGATTGCCGAAGAAACGGACGTGAGCGTGGCGGAATGAAAGGCCATGAAACTGAACACGAGGTAGAGGGCATAGCCGCCGAAAAAGACGGCGCCTCGGCCCTTCAAACTGCTCAGTATGTTTCTTACGTGATCCATAGATCCCTCCCCACCCCAGTATAGGGTAAGTGCGCCCGGCTTTCACGGAAATTGCCGGGGCAGTCGAAAAGCCGCAGATATCTCCTTTTCCGAAGTCGCAAGCAACCACCCCGTTTCACCTGGGAAAACTCAGGCTTCACCCGATTCAGGTGAAGCGGCGGCAAGGCCGCAGCCAGAGATTTCACCACCGATCTGGTGAAGATTTTTCCACCCAATGACCGTAAAGTCGCCCTCGTCAAAGGCGATGCGAGAAGATGCGATCGCCATCCGTTCCCAAGGGAGGGATACTATGGAGAAGAAATTCAGCCGCCGTCAGTTCCTCGGCCTGGGCGCCACCGCCGCCGTGGCCGCGGGAGCCGCCGGCCTCGCCGGCTGCGCGCCTGTCTCTTATACACATCTCCGAGCCCACGAGACTAAG
>CABSMC010000109.1 GCA_902478715.1 uncultured Adlercreutzia sp. | reverse complement strand
GGCCGGCGTGCTGGCCGGCTACCCGGTCGAGGACGTGAAGGTCGAGCTGATCGACGGTTCCTACCACGACGTGGACTCCTCCGAGGCCGCCTTCAAGGTGGCCGGCTCCATGGCCATCAAGGACGCCCTGCGCAAATCCAACCCGGTCATCCTGGAGCCCGTCATGGCTGTCGAGGTTGAGACGCCCGAGGAGTACACCGGCTTCGTCATGGGTGACATTCCCAGCCGTCGTGGTCTTATTCAGGGCCAGGAGCAGCGTGGAAACGCCGTCGTCATCGAGGCGAAGGTTCCGCTGGGCAACATGTTCGGCTACGCGACCGACCTGCGTTCCGGTACGCAGGGCCGCGCCGTGTACACCATGCAGATGGACTCCTACGAGCCCGTGCCCAAGTCCGTGCAGGACGAGATCATCAGCAAGGCCGGCGGCAACGCCTAAGGCGTCCTCAGAGAAACTTCTATTTGGAGGTAATGTAAGTGGCAAGTCAGAAGATTCGCATCCGCCTCAAGGGATACGATCATGAGATCGTGGATCAGTCCACGCGCCTCATCGTCGATACCGCTCAGAAGACGGGTGCCAAGGTTTCCGGTCCTATTCCGCTGCCGACGGAGCGCAACCTGTACTGCGTCATCCGTGGGCCCCATGTGAACAAGGACTCCCGCGAGCAGTTCGAGATGCGCACCCACAAGCGCCTGATCGACATCCTCGAGCCGACCCCCAACACGGTTGACTCCCTGATGCGTCTCGATCTCCCCGCTGGCGTTGACATCGAGATCAAGCTGTAAGGAGGTTTGGGCATGATTAACGCTATCTATGGCAAGAAGATCGGCATGACCCAGATCTTCGACGACCAGGACCGCATCGTCCCGGTCACCGTTATCCAGGCCGAGCCGAACACCGTGTGCCAGGTGAAGACCGTGGATACCGACGGCTACGAGGCCGTGCAGATGGGCTTCGGCTACATCAAGCCCCGTCGCGTGAACAAGCCCATGCAGGGCCACTTCGACGCCCAGGGCGCCGAGCCGAAGCGCTACCTGCGCGAGGTTCGCGTCGAGAACGCCGGCGAGTACAAGGTGGGCGACGAGCAGACCGTCGCGGCCTTCGCCGACGTGAAGAAGGTCGACGTGACCGGCACGTCCAAGGGCAAGGGCTTTGCCGGCGTCATGAAGCGCTACGGCTTCGCCGGCGGCCCGGGCGGCCACGGCGCGCACTTCCATCGCGCCCCCGGTTCCGTGGGCCAGTGCGCCACGCCGTCCCGCGTGTTCAAGGGCCTGCGCCTGCCTGGCCACATGGGCTGCGACACCGTCACCGTGAAGAACCTCGAGGTTGTTCGCATCGACGAGGAGCAGAACCTCATCCTGGTCAAGGGTGCGGTGCCCGGCGGCAAGAACGGCATCGTCCGCGTCCGCATGGCTTAATTGGAACGATCGGTAACAAGGAGTTACAGCAACTATGGCAACTATTGAGATTAAGGACGTGAAGGGCGCTGCCGCCGGCACGGTCGAGCTTTCCGACGCCGTGTTCGCCATCGAGCCGAACGTGCCTGTGATGCATCGCACCGTGAAGGCGCAGCAGGCATCCTGGCGCCAGGGCACCGCCAACACGCGCACCCGCGGCATGGTTCGCGGCGGCGGCAAGAAGCCGTGGCGTCAGAAGGGCACCGGCCGTGCCCGTCAGGGTACCATTCGCGCTCCCCAGTGGGTCGGCGGCGGTACCGTGTTCGGCCCCCACACCCGCAGCTACGACCAGAAGGTCAACAAGAAGGAGATCAAGCTGGCTATGCGCTCGGCTCTCTCCGCCAAGCTGGCCGACGGCGAGCTGTTCATTGTGAAGGACATGGACTTCGAGAAGCCCTGCACCAAGGACGCCGTGGCGCTCATCAAGGCGCTGGGTCTCGAGGGCAAGCGCATCTGCGTGGTCATCGGCAACGAGGACATCGAGGCTTTCCTGTCTTTCCGCAACATCCCCGAGGTGAACATTCTGCCGGTGGGCGATATCAACACCTACGAGCTGGTCGACAACAAGGCCCTCGTTATCGCCGAGCCGTGCCTGGCCCGCATTGAGGAGGTGCTTGCATAATGGAGAAGGATCCCCGCGACGTCATCATCCGCCCCGTCATCACGGAGCACAGCTACGACGCTATGGAGAACAACGTCTACACCTTCGAGGTGGCCAAGGACGCCAACAAGGTTGAGATTCGCCAGGCCATCGAGGCTATCTTCAACGTGAAGGTGGTCAAGGTGAACACCCTGAACGTGAAGTCGAAGCCGAAGCGCGTCCGCTACCAGGAGGGTCGCACCCGCACCTGGAAGAAGGCCATGGTCACCCTGGCCGAGGGCGAGACCATCGAGATCTTCGCTTCCTAGCTTCAAGCGCTCATCGCGCCAAGGGCCGAAAGCCCGAGAAACCAAGGCCGGCTCCCGCAAAGGGGCCGGCCTTTTTGCTGCAATTGCGGCTCGATCTGCTTCAACGGGATTGGCCTGTGAGCTCACTGGAAGCACTTCGACTTCTCGCTAGCTTTGGCATGGCTACATGCAAGGAGGCTTCTGAAAGCAGACGAGGCCTTGGATGCAAAAAGCATTAATTTCGGAAATAGATGGAAGTTTCGAGCGCCGAGAGCGCTGGATTCGGAAATAGATGGAAGTTTCGAGCACGAAAGAGCTGCATTGTGCCTAAAATGACGCTCTAAACTCGTAACTGTTTCCGGGGAGGGTCGCTTCAGCGCTCTAAACTCCCATCTATTTCCGAAAGATGCTGCTTTGTCGCTCAAAACTCCTGTCTATTTCCGGGGGATGTCTCAAGAGTCTGAGAACCAAGGGGATATGAGAAAGGCCCCGCAAACACGAGGGCTTGCGGGGCCGATGAGGTTTCCGCATCCAGGGTGTCGCGGGCGATGGCCTGGATGCGGGCGATGATGGCCTAGGCGCAGGCCATCTGAACGAGGGTTTCCAGAGAGACGCCCTCGACCTCGGCGTTGGCGATGGCGCCGCCGCCGGCAACGTTGGTAGCGCAGGAGCAGGCCATCACGTAGGAGGTCGCCTCCTCCTCGCCGGCCAGCTCGTCCACGGTGGCCGTGAACGAGGCGTTGGGGCCCGCCACGGTGACGGCCGCGGCCTTGACGGCCTCGCAGCCGTACGTGGGCAGCGACGCGCATAGCGTGGCGGCCGCCTTGCAGAAGACGCCGCTTATCTCGGCGTTGGAGGACACGGCATCCTGCGTGTAGCTAAAGGTTCCCTCCACGGCGCGCGCCGAGGCCTCGGTGTCTGCGGCATCTGTGGCAGCCAGGGTGGTGGCAGCTGTCGGAGCGGCTGCCGCAGGCTCGATGGTAGCGGCCTGGGCCACGCCGGCGCCTCCGGAGATGAGGGCCACCGCGCTCATCACGCCGCCGATGGTCTTAACAGTCTGAGATTTCATGGAATGTCACCGTCCCTTTCTATTCCTCGACGTTCACGAACAGCGTGACGGGATTGGGGATGTGGTTGCCTTCGGTGTCTATGGCGTCCAGCTTTACTTGATATTTGCCCGGTGCAGACGGCGTCCAGTCCAACGTGTAGTTGACCCACTGGTAGGGATCAAAGTTGGGCACCTCGTTGGTCACCTTGTATTCCTGCCAGGTCTGGCCCAGATCGAAGCTAAAGCGAATGGTGTCCAGTTCGCCGACTATCTTGCTCCAAGAGGTGCAGGCACCTGTAAGAGCCACTTTCTCGCCCACCTTTGCGCTCAGGCCGTTGTTCTGGAACCACATACCGTTCACGTTGATCTTCGGGGAAGGCGCCGTGGCGGCAGCGTAAGTCGGGCCATCCATGAATTGATCGGCCACCTTGAAATCGATGGTGCCGAGATGCTTCACCCATTGGGCGCCCGGCATACCGCAGGGCACCAGCACGAGCGGCGCGCCCTGATCCACGGTGAGGTTTTGACCGTAGTACTGGGTGACCACATAGCAGTCCTCATACATGAGGTCGAGCGCCATGTCCATGGGCGGGAAGGCTGCCCAGCCGTCGTTGCCTGAGGCGTTCATGGCATTGGTGCCTTCTACCAGGCCGCCGCACTGCTCCACGAGGTAGGACAGGGGCACGCCCTTCATGGGAATGTTCTCCATGAGTGCGCCGCCCTCGCCGTTAGTGGCGCAGTTCTGGAAGGCGGTGAACTCGGTCTGAGGCATGGCGCGGATCTCTTCTACCGTGAAAGTGCGCGGGTTGTTCACTCCCGTGATGGAAAGCGGGTTGCTGTCGGCCGACACGGCATCTAGATCGATGGCGTCGGGGCCCCAGTTGTTCACGATGAACAGGTCCTTGGCATCGGTGGGATCCTGGGCGAAGGACGCCGTGATGTTCGGCTGGGCGTCCTGAGCGAACTCTGTGGGATACCCGCCGGCATAGCCGCGGGACTCCACCCAGGCGCGGGTGGTCTCGTCGTCGGCCAGCCATGGGTAGCCGCCGAGCGCGGCCTGCTCGTAGAAGTCCTCCCACAGCATGAACTGGTACTCGCCGGCCTCGCCGTCGGAGTTCACGGCATGGCAGCTCCAACAGTTCCCGTTGGCGTCAACGAACTGCTGGTTACCGTAGTGGCTCGCGTGGATGGCATCGCCCAAATAGGGGCCCGTCAGCGTCATATGGCCCTGATGGCACGGCTCGCAGTCCTTGTAGGTGCCGTCTTTCTCGTAACCCACGTAACTTAAGATGTGGGTGAGACCCTCCTTGTTCACCATCTTGTCGAACAGGTTCTCGTGGCACGCGTTGCAGCCGCGGTTGCCGGTGTTCAGCATGTCGCGGTTGAAGTACGTGTCGGGGAACAGGCCCGCGTCCTTGTCGGTGAAGTTGGGGTAGGCACCGGCCGGGGCGGTCACCTCCGCGCCTGCCTTGTCGCCACCTCCCTGATCGGTGGCGGTGCTCGTCGCGCCCGGCGCACAGCCCCACAGGGCTAGGGCCAGGGCGATCGCGGCGGCAATGACGGCCACGGCAACGGCGATCCGCGACGCGGTCTTGCTTTCGGTTGCTCCCATGATTCCTCTCCTTCCATAATCTTTTCGGGATTACCTTGCCGCCCGCTGCGCGCAGGGCCCGGACGGCTAAGCCCACTATAGGGAGAGCGGAGCGGGGGGAAATCAACAAGAGTTGTTGAGCTGTCAGAGGCATCTCAACAACTCTTGTTGATTTCAGCGAAACACCCGGTGGTATGATGCAATTGGACGAAAAGCGATCGAGGGGGCGGCACGTAAGCGACTGGGCCGCGAGCCGATCGCGGTCGGGAAATGCGCCGGCGAAGCATGTGCCGGAGTGGCCGCGGTCGCGGGCTGGCTGTGAGGGGGCAACGGAAAGTGGGAAAGCTCGGGGAGACGAGGACGGATCCGGAAAAGGCCTCGCGGGGCCTGTGGTGGGCGCTCGGGGCGCTGGTGGCCGTGGCCTCCTCGTCGATGCTGCTGCATGAATCGGCAAGCTGGACGCTGGATTTCGCCCTTTTCGAGGGCGTGCCGATTAACGTCCGCGCCTTCTCGTGCAATGCCCATTCGCTCGGCCTGGTTTTCGGTTACGCCCTCACTCAGATCAACGCCGCGCGTTTTCGCCGGGCGGTGCTGGAGCCCGTGGCGTGGACGCTCTTCTTCCTCATGCAATTTGTCGATGTGCTGGCGTTCTATTGGCTCATGGCGGGGATGGGG
>CABSMC010000108.1 GCA_902478715.1 uncultured Adlercreutzia sp. | reverse complement strand
TCCTTCTGAAGCTCGGTGTACACGGCGAACACGGAGGACGGCGGGGTGTCCTTGGAACCGAGGCCGTAGCGGCCGCCGATGACGGTGATGCCGTCGCGGCCCTCAACGGACAGCGCGTTCACGACATCCATGTACAGCGGCTCGCCAATGGAACCGGGCTCCTTGGTGCGGTCGAGCACGGCGATCTTCTTCACCGTCTCGGGCAGAGCGGCCACGAACTTCTCGGTGACGAAGGGGCGGTACAGACGCACCTTCACGAGGCCCACCTTCTCGCCGTTGGCGTTGAGGTAGTCGATGACCTCCTCGGCCACGTCGCAGATGGAGCCCATAGCCACGATGACGCGGTCGGCGTCCGGGGCGCCGTAGTAGTTGAACAGCTGGTAGTTGGTGCCCAGCTTCGCGTTCACCTTCTCCATGTACTCCTCCACCACGGCCGGCAGGTCGTTGTAGATGGAGTTGCAGGACTCGCGGTGCTGGAAGAAGATGTCGCCGTTCTCGTGGGAGCCGCGCATGGCCGGGCGCTCCGGGTTCAGGGAGTGCTCGCGGAAGGCGCGCACGGCATCCATGTCGCACATGTCGGCCAGATCGTCGTAGTCCCACACCTGGATCTTCTGGATCTCGTGGGAGGTGCGGAAGCCGTCGAAGAAGTTCAGGAAGGGAACGCGGCCCTTGATGGCGGCCAGGTGCGCCACGGCGGACAGGTCCATGACCTCCTGCACGTTGCCCTCGGCGAGCATCGCGAAACCGGTCTGGCGGCAGGCCATGACGTCGGAGTGGTCGCCGAAGATGTTGAGCGCCTGGGTGGAGACGGTACGGGCCGACACATGGAAGACGGTCGGCAGCTGCTCGGCGGCGATCTTGTACATGTTGGGGATCATGAGGAGCAGGCCCTGGCTGGCCGTGTAGGTGGTGGTCAGCGCGCCGGTGGCCAGAGAGCCGTGAACCGCGCCGGCCGCACCGCCCTCGGACTGCATCTCGCACACCTTCACGGTGGTGCCGAAGATGTTCTTGCGGCCCTGAGCGGCCCAGATGTCGACGAAATCGGCCATGGGGCTGGAAGGCGTGATCGGGTAGATGCCGGCAACTTCCGTGAACGCATACGAGACATGCGCTGCGGCGTTGTTGCCGTCCATCGACTTGAGTTCTCTCGTCATGTTCCTCTCCTTTGCATCTGGCCCGCACGGAATCGGCCGGCTTGCGGCCTCGTCGCTCAACGCGCGGGTGGTACTGTCGCGGAGAGGTCGGAGGGACGAAGCGCGTCCGACGATGCGGGTCGGATTTGCTCTGCGAACAGAAATACCTGTCCGATATTAGCAGCCCGCGTTCGCTGACGCGCCGTCAATGCCCCCGCGCGCCGCGCTAGGCTTATCCCCGTCGGTCGGCGGGGCACCTGCAGCTTTGTCATGGGCTTTCTTCGAGCTGCTCCAACTTTCTATATAATAGGCTGCGGAAAACGAAGAAGGAGCCTTTACGATGCTGAACTTCCCCCTCACGCGGCGGGCCTTTGTGGCTGGGACGGCGGCGACAGCGCTGGCGTTGGCCGGCTGCTCGGTGGAGCAGCCCATCGAGCCCGGGCCCGCGCCGGCAGATCCGGCCGACGACAACGCCCCCACCGAGCCCGTGGCCGCGCAGAGCGGCGTGGCCCGCACGCTCACGGCCGCTGTGGCCTACGAAGGGGGCAACGCGAACCCCATCGGCACGAGCTCCGGCGTCTTCCTCGCCGCCGGCTGGCACGTCTTCGAAGGGCTCTACGAGCTGAACATGCACACCTACCGGGCCGAATGCGGGCTGGCGGCCGATGCTCCCGTCCAGATAGACGACTTGGAATACGAGGTGGCCCTGCGCGATGACACCGTCTTCTCCGACGGCTCGCCGCTCACCTCCGCCGATGTCGTGAACGCCTTCGAGCGCAACGGCGAAAGCGACCTGTACGGCGCGTTCCTCTCGTTCATCACGGCAGTGTCGGCCCCCGACGAGCGCACGGTGCGCTTCAAGCTGAACGCCCCCATGGGATCGGTGCTGCAGGAGCGCCTGGCCCTCGTCCGGGTGTTCCCGGCAACGCTCACCGACGAGGAGCTGGCAAGCAAACCCGTCGGCTCGGGTCCGTGGTGCTACGAGACCATCAACGCCGCCGACGGGGGCCGCATCTCCTTCACGGCGAACCACCGCTACACCGGCCCCTGGCCAGCCACCTGCGAGCGCATGGAATGGTCGGTGCTGCTGGACGATACGCGCCGCACCGACGAGCTTATCGACAAAGACGTCATGGTCATGGAGGCCGCCCCGGTCGTGCGCGCCGAGGAGCTGGCCGATGCGGGGGCCACGGTGGAATGGGTGCCCGGGTTCAACCTCCCCTTCCTCATGTTCAACTGCGAGAAGCCGCCCTTCGACGACGTGCGCGTGCGCCAGGCGCTGCTGTACGCCATCGACGTCGACTCGCTCATCGGCACGTATATGGCGGGCCACGCGCGGGCGACCACGTCCCTTCTGCCCGATTACTTCCGGCATTACCACCGCGCGGCCACGGTCTACAGCTACGACCCGGAGAAAGCGCGCAAGCTTCTGGCCGAGGTCGGCGTCGATGAGCTGGCGCTGACCTTGCGCGCGAACGACAACTGGGTGAGCACGCTCGCCCCCGCCATCGCAGAGGACTGGAAGGCCGTGGGCGTCACCGCCGAGGTGGTGCTCCTGGACACGACGGCCCTGTTTGCGGATCTCTCCACGGAACCGGAGCCGGGCACGCTTCTGCCCTTCGATGTCGTGCTCTCCCCCGGCGACCCGTCGTGCTTCGGAAACGACGCCGACCTCATCATCAGCTGGTGGTACGGCGACAACGTATGGACGCGCGCCCGCAGCCGCTGGGCCACAACGCCGGCCTTCGCGGAGGTGGCAGAACTTCTGGCCGAGGCGCGGTCGAAGACCTCCGAGGACGAGCAGCAGCCCCTGTGGAACCAATGCTTCGACATCATCGCCGCCGAGGTGCCCCTCTATCCGCTGTTTCATCGCGAGACGGCCACGGCCTGGTGGACGGCCCAGCTGGACGACTACGACCCCATCTCGGCCACGGGACTCAACTTCCTCGGCACGACGCCCATGCGCGACGCCGATCCCATTTAGCGCCAGAAAACCACCGCGTCGAGCAGCCCCTGGTAGGCCCACGGGTAAACATCCGAGTACCAGCCGGTTTCCGGGGCAAGGCAGAGCAGCGCACTGTAGGCCACCGATACGCCGACAAGCACGAGCAGAAGCTTCAGCATGAGATCATGCAGGGCCGCCCGCTCGGCCAACGACTCGTTCACCACGAAGCACAGAAGCACGGCGGCGGCCAGGAACATGAAGCTGAAATCGGCGTAGTACCGCTGCAGGATGCCCGCCAGCTCCGCATCGAGCAGCGCCACGAGCACGCCGGAGACCACCAGCACCACGATGATGCCGAAGATGGTACGCGTCTCGGCCTGACGCGCCCGCATCCCCAGAATGCGCCGCGTGAAGGCGAGCACCCACAGAATCGGCAGGCAGGCGAGGATGCCGCCGAAGGTCACTTCCTTGATGGTCTGCCCCATGTAGGTGGTCTCGAAAGGCGCCGGCTGCAAAAACGGGAAGACGCCGGTCATGCAGGGCGGCTGCAGGAAGTAGGTGAAGAACGCCGGGGCCAGACGACCGACGTTCATGCCGCGCTTGGTCATGTCGTTCACCGTCAGATTGTAGTTCGCGCCGAAATCGGTCAGCGAGCCGAAGCGCGCGTAGTTGTAGGCCATGATGCCCGCGGCCACCAGAACGTAGGGGGCCACCAGGCAGGCGAACTCCACGACGCCCCGGCGGGTGGCCAGCCGGCGCTCGGTGATGTAGGTGCGCCAGAACAGCGGGAAGGCCAGAAGCGACAGCACGAGCAGCTGGGGACGGCAGCCGGCCACGAGCGCCATGCACAGCGATCCGGCGAACAGCCAGCCGCACTTGTGCGCGGCGAGCCGCGAGCGCATCCAGCAATACAGGCCCCACACCGAGAACGCCAGGCCGCACATGATGGGCAGGGAATAGAAGGTCGGGAATTTCACCAGATACATGATGCCGCAGCAGAACACGAGCGGTATCTGAAGCAGCAGGTACACACCGAGGCTCACCGAACGGAAATGGTAGCGGGCGAACCGGTCGAGCAGGGCCGTGGCTCCTAAGATGAACAGCAGCGCCATAACGAGCACACCGATGGCCGTGGGGAAATTGGCCCCGGTGAGCAGATAGAAGGGCAGGTAGAACAGCAGCACCGGCACCACGCCGAAGTAGACGTAGTAGTGCCCGTCATGATAGGCCACGTCGAACAGATAGGGCTCGCCGGTCTCCTTCTGGGCCTCGTCGCGGGCGCCCTTGTCGTAAGGGTCTTCCATATCCTTGAGCCACTGGGGCGGCTCCTCCTCCAGGTACAGCTGGCCTTTGGCCATGGCCTGGGCCAGCATGGCGTACTGCTGCGCGTTGTCGCCGCCCACCTCGAAGGTGTTCACGAGCGACGTGCCGTTCCAAGCGCCGTAGTTGTAGGAAGAGGTGGCCACGCCCACGAGGTTCGAGCCGTAGAAGAGGAACGTCGTCGTAAGCGTCAGTTCGATGGCCACGGCGAAGATGATGCCCGCCTTCGACTTGCGCGGGTTCTCGACAATGCGAATGCGGTAGATGGCCGACTTGGGACGGAACGCGTAGCCCAAAAGCAGCAGCCCGAAAACGGCCACAAAGCGCAACGGGTTGAAGGCGAAGGGGCGGTGGGCATTCAGGGAAACGCCGTTCAAGAGGATGGGGTAGGAGACGTCCTCCCCCACTACCTCGATGCGCAAGTTCTCCACGTACCCGGCGGTCTGCAGGTTGATGAACTTGCTCGGATCCACCACCGTGGACACGCTCGCATCGGGGATGCCGACGGTGTACTCCGTGGTGTCGAAATAGGTCTGGTGGGCCGAGTCGGTGAACTGGATCTTCACGGCGATGTTCTGGGCCGGCTGATCGGCATTGAAATCGATGCGGATGTTGCGCACCTCGGTGTTCAGGCTGGAGAACTCGAGCGTGTGATCCACATCGGTGAGCAGAAAGGCACCCTCGTCGTTGCGCTGGAGCTGAATACGGTCGTCCAAGTTGATGGTTCGATAGCCCGACGAAGTGAAGAAGTTGATATTGAAGACGAAGACCTCCAACGCCAGGGCGATAAGAGCAATGATCGCCACCGCCCGGGCCACCTTCAACAAGGTACCGCGGTAGACGAGCATGAAATGCTCGAAGGTGTAGGCTATGTTCTCGCGCACAGTGGGCATGAAGGGAATTATACCGTAGGGGCATCACTTGGTCTGCTCTCACGAAGGAAACGGAAGCGCATTCCCTCTCGTAGGGGCTGACCTTGGTCAGCCCTCGCAAGCAGAACGACAGCGCACGACAAAAAAAGGGGCGACCAAGGTCGCCCCCTACGGTTTTGGCTGTGCGTCCTCCGGCCTACAGGTCGAGGGCCTCCTTGACGTCGGCGTACACCACGTTCGGGTCGCGGTCGCCGTCGATGGTGACGAGCAGCTCGCAGCCGCGGTAGTAGTCGATCAGCGGGCTCGTGGACGTCTCGTACACGTCGAGACGGTTGCGCACCGTGGCCTCGTTGTCGTCGTCGCGCTGGTACATCTCGCCGCCGCACTTGGGGCAGGTGTCGCCGTCGGCGG
>CABSMC010000107.1 GCA_902478715.1 uncultured Adlercreutzia sp. | reverse complement strand
GAGTACGGTCAGCGCATCAGCGGGATAGG
Source organism: uncultured Adlercreutzia sp. (assembly GCA_902478715.1). GTDB lineage: Bacteria > Actinomycetota > Coriobacteriia > Coriobacteriales > Eggerthellaceae > Adlercreutzia. Next base: position 5,738 of record CABSMC010000107.1, on the reverse strand, counting down.
GGAGGGATGCACCCGTCGCCTCGCTAGTCCAGGCGCACGGAAAGCCCGCGCTCTTGTCGACGTCGCGTCCCGAGCGCGAGCCGCACCAGAGCACGGCCCCAGCTGCCTCGGCTCCCACGGTCGAGAGCGTGCAGCGCCGCGTGTCCTCGATGGTCTGGCAGCTCCAGGATGTCGGCTTCAGCCCTAGGGCCGCAAGGGGCGGGTCGTAGGAGAGCGGCGTGCAGAAGGCCGCCGGCGCGAAGTTCGCCCGGCCGTCGCGCACGGTGCCGACGACGATGACGGGTCTAGGGCCGAGCGCCGCGGCGATGGCGCGCCCGGAGAGGGAGCGCGGGGGCGCCTCGAAGGCGCGCGGTTCTCTGGTGGAAACGGGGTCTGGCACGATGGCGCCCGTTACTCGTGGCCGCCGCAGATGGGCCGGGGCGGCACGGGGATGCCCAGAGCGTCGGCCGCCTCCTCGCGCAGCTCCTGGATGGAGGCGATGTAGCAGGCCAGCGAGTCGATCCAGCGGCGCAGGGCGGCTCGTCCCTCGTTGGTCAGCGAGAACATCCGCTTGGCCGCGCCGGATGAGGGGGTGTCCCATGCGGAGGTGACGAACCCCTGCTCCTCCATCTTCTTCAGGGTACGGTAGATGCCGGCCGGATCGGGCTTCTTGCCGCCGAACATGGGCGAGGCCGCTGCGCGCTGCACGATGACGTAGCCGTGCAGGGGCTCTTCCGATCGGGCGAGCACCGCCAAGATAGTGGGCTGGGACATGCGGGAGAGGGACTTTCCCAGCTCGGCGCATTGCTTCAGATCGTCATCGGACTTCGGGTTGCACACATGCCACATAAAGGGCCTTTCGATTTCGTGGAATATTGCGATCGCTACAATAATAGACCAAGTCAACCATTTCGGCCAGAAGACAAGAGGAGATTCGCGCCACCCGTGGCGTAGGGGAGCGATCTACCTATCGTTCGAGAGAGGGACGGCCTTCGGGTCGTCCCTCTCTTTTTGGATGAGATGCAGCAAACCGTTGCAGCCGCTGCCTATTTTTGTAGCAGATGCAACCAAGTATTAGATTGCATCTAATATAGATAAGGTCTACTATTAGTGCAAGGCTTTTGATGTTCGAAAATCGAACGCCCGCGAGGGCGGCGCCGCGCTGGCAGCGCCTTCGCGGACAGGCCGGCCTAGGGCCTCATCGGCCCTGCGCGCCCCGGCGGTTCCCGAGACGCGCGACCGACAGGAGACGAGAAGAGGAGAGTTATCGATGGGGAACGAGATTGACATCCACGCCCCCGGCGTCGAGATGCGCAAGTCGCTGTGCTACTTCTGCCACGCGAACTGCGGCGTCCTCGCCTATGTGAAGGACGGGGAGGTGATCAAGATCGAGGGCGACCCGAACTACGCGAACCAAGGCGGCCTCTGCTGCCGCGGCAACAGCGCCCTTCTGCATCTGAACCATCCCGCCCGCATCAACCACGCGCTCAAGCGCGTGGGGGCCAAAGGCGAGGGCAAATGGGAGAAGATCCCGTACGACCAGGCCATCGCCGAGGTGGCCGAGCGCCTGAACCAGATCAAGGCCGAATCCGGCGCCGAGGTCGTGGCCACCGCCGGCGGCACGACGCGCACCGACGACTGGGCGCGCCGCCGCTTTCTGAACCAGTTCGGCAGCCCCAACGGGTTCCATAACGCGCTTCTGTGCTGGATCCCCACCTTCATGGCCGAGACCTGCGTGGCCGGCTGGTCGCCCTTCGAGACCGATCTGGGTTCGGCGAAGGTGGTCATGCTCTGGGGCATGAACCCCGGCGCTTCCTCCTTGGGCGCCATGCGCGGCTACACCGACCTGCAGAAGGCCGGCATGAAGATCATCTGCGTCGATCCGCGCTTCTCCGAGACGGCCTCGAAGGCCGATTTGTGGCTCCCTTTGCGTCCCGGCTCCGACTCGGCGCTGGCGCTGGCGATGCTGCGTACCATCATCTGGGAGGGCCTGTACGACTTCGCCTTCGTGCGCGACTGGTGCCAGGACTTCGATGCCCTGAGGGAGCACGTGCGCGACTACACGCCCGAGTGGGCGGCGCCGCTGACCTGGCTTTCCCCCGAGCAGATTCGCGCGGCGGCCCGCATGTACGCCACCAACACCCCCGGTTGCATCCAGTGGGGCTGCACGTGGGATCAGCTGGGCACCGCCTCCACCACGACGAGCCTCACGCTCGCGCTCATGCGCGCGGTGTGCGGCAACCTGGACGTCCCCGGCGGCGACGGCATGCCCGGCCCTGCCCTGAACTACCTCACCGATGAGGAGATGGAGGCCAACGAGTGCCTCCCTGAGGAGCAGAAGGCCAAGCAGATCGGCTCCGACAAGTTCAAGCTGACGAGCTGGCCGGGCTATCAGCTCATTTCCGAAAATGCGCGCCGCACCTGGGGCAAGACGCTTCCGACCGAGTGGTTCTGCGAGGCCCATGGCCCGAGCGTGTTCAAGGCCATCATCACCGGCGACCCCTACCAGGTTCGCGCGCTCATCGTGAACGCCACCAACCCGATCAACTCCTACGGCGACTCGAAGATGACGCTTCAGGCCTTGAAGCAGTGCGAGTTCCTCGTGACGGTCGACTACTGGATGACGCCCACGGCGCTGCTCTCCGACTACGTGTTCCCGGCGGCCGGCGCACTGGAGCGCCCCACCATCGTGACGCACTACGGCGCCACCGATTCCATCCTCGGCGGCAAGCGCGCCATGCAGCCTCTCTACGACCGCCACACCGATATGACGTTCTGGCGCAAGCTCGGCATCGCGTGCGGTCAGCCCGAGGAAATGTGGCCGTGGAAGACCGAGGAGGAGGCCTACTACCACATCCTCGAGCCTCTAGGGCTTCCCATCAGCTGCTACGAGGAGTTCGTGGACAACTACCGCATGTACTATCCGCCGCTGCACCAGAACAAGTTCATCGCCAACGGCGGCTTCTGGACCCCCTCGGGCAAGGTGGAGTGCGACTCCTCCATCCTGCGCGAGCTGGGGTACCCCGGCATGCCCACCTATTTGGGCTGCTCCGAGAACGAGGTGGACGACCCCGAGGTGGCCGAGAAGTACCCCATCGTGCTCACCACGGGCGGCGGCTTCATGCCCTTCCATCACTCCGAGCATTTCCAGATGCCCGGCATCCGCTATCTGTATCCCGATCCGTACTTCACCATCAACCCCGTGCTGGCCGAGAAGCTCGGCATCGCCGAGGGCGACTGGTGCTGGATCGAGACGCGCCGCGGCCGCATCAAGATGCGCGCCAACGTGAGCCCCGAGCTCGACCCGCGCGTGGTGTTCGCGCCGCGCGGCTGGTGGTTCCCCGAGCGCGACGGCTCGGCCGATCTCTCGAACCCCTTCGGCTGCCTCGAGTCGAACGTGAACGTTCTGACGTCGGTAGATGTCGAGGACTGCGACCCGATGGGCGGTAGCTGGGCCAACCGCGGCCTGATGTGCCGCGTGTACAAGTGCACCGAGCTGGACCACGACTACAAGCCCGCCGATGCCCAGTGGTCCATTCCCGGCAACGCCACCGAGCCCGGCGTGACGGTCATGCCGAGCGAGCAGAAGATGGCCCGCCCGCACGTGCCGTTCGAGGCGCCCGAGGTTGAGGAGGCCCCCGAGGGCTTCTACCGGGTGTGGCAGAACGGCCAGCTGTACCAGGAGGGCACGCACTTCCGCCTGGACGAGTCGGGCTGGCTCGTGAACCCGCGCACGAAGGGCTACCACGACGCCTACACCGGCTGGCGCTACGACCCGGAAAGCGAGCTGCTCGTGGACGACGCGACCGGCAAGTCCTACACCATGGACCGCGAGGAGGTCTCCTACCTCGGCGGCGTGCGCTGCTATCCCGGCGCCGAGGCTCCGTTTGCGGTGCCCGAGCAGCTGACCTGGAACGCCGAGGGCGGCTACGCGCAGCTCGCGGAGGCGCCCTACGTGTACGATCCGGCCTCCGGCTGGCTCGTCGATCCCGAGACCGGCGCCTTCCACGACGCCTACTACGGCTGGCTCTACGACGGTGCCACGGGGCACTTGGTCGACGAGTCGACGGGCGCGCACTACGACCTGGAGTACAACCCGATCGTCAACGAAGAGGCCGCGGCCGCCCGCGTCGCCGAGGAAGAGGAAGGAGCCTAAGTTATGACCCGTTACGTCATGGTTGTCGACCAGAGCCGTTGCATCGGGTGCCAGTCGTGCACCGTCGCGTGCCGCACCTGGAACGACCTTCCCCTCGACATCATCTACAACCCCGTGTACACCGAAGGCGTCAAGGGCACGTTCCCGGAGGTGTACCGCACCTGGACGCCGACCCAGTGCATGCACTGCGCCAACCCCGAGTGCGTGCCGTGCTGCCCCACGGGCGCCAGCCAGCAGGACGACGACGGCACCGTATGGGTCGATTACTCGAAGTGCATGGGCTGCAAGGTGTGCGTGAACGCGTGCCCCTACGGCATGCGCGATGTGTCCCACATGGTGCCGCGCTTCGACCAGTACGTGCGCAAGTGCACGTTCTGCCGCGATCGCCGCGCGCTCGACCCGTCGGCCGAGCCCTACTGCGTGCAGACGTGCCACCAGCGGGCGCGCATCTTCGGCGACATCGACGATCCGGAAAGCGAGGTGTCGAAGCTCATCAACACCACGCACACTGAGCGTCTGTTCACCGAGCTGGGCACTGACCCGCAGATCTACTACATTCCTGAGATGGGAGGTGGTGCGCGATGAAGCACCATTACTGGGAGGCCCCCATTGTCATCTACCTGTTCCTCGGCGGCTTGGGCGGCGGCATCTTCTTCCTGTCCGCGCTGTTCGATCTCGTCGTGGCGCCGGGCAGCGGGGCGCTGTTCTTCGCGCCGGTGTTCTTCGCGCTGGCCGCGCTCGCCGTGGGCTGCTTCTTCCTCGTGTTCGAGCTCGGGCAGCCGCCGGTGTTCTGGCGCGTGTTCACCACGAAGACCGCCATCATCAAATGGGGCGCCGTGCTTCTGTCGGTGGCCATGATCTTCGGATTCGTCTGGTGGCTGACCTACCTGCCCGTTCTGGGTTGGGAATGGACATACGGCATTGCCGCCGCTCTCGAGGGCGCGCGCGGCGTGACGCTGGCTGTGGCGGGCATCGCCGGGTTCGGCATCATGGTCTACACCGGCGTCATGCTCTCCACGCTGAAGGCCCATGCCTTCTGGGCGACGCCGGCGCTGCCGGTCCTGTTCACCGTCTCGGCGCTCTCCACGGCCTGCGCGGCCATCGCGCTGTCGCTCGGCGGCGCGCTCGAGCTTGAGGGTGTCGCTCTGCTGCTCGCCGAGCTCATCCACGAGATCGTGCATACGGTCGATATCGTGCTCGTTGTGGCCGAGATCGTCGTGCTGCTCGTGATGGTCCTGAGCTTCTACGGTGCGGGCAACGTGTGCGCCCACGAGGTCGCCGCCCGCTGGGTGCGCGGCAAGACGGCCCCCCTGTTCTGGGGCGGCATGGTCTTCGGTGGCCTGTTGCTTCCGCTTTGCCTGTACATCTTCGGTGCCGGCACGGCGGCCTCCACGCTGGTGGCGCCGTGGCTCGTGCTCTGCGGCGGCTTGCTGCTCCGTTATCTGTGTGTGTACTCCGACGAGCGCGCGCCGATTCCCGGCGAGGTGCGCTTCAACGAGCGTTTGCCGAAGAAGGACGCGGCGTTCCTCACGGCTTGGAAGAAGGACGAGAACCTCTACTAGGTTGATATGGTAAGCTGATCGGTGGGTTTGCGAGGCGGGCC
>CABSMC010000106.1 GCA_902478715.1 uncultured Adlercreutzia sp. | reverse complement strand
GGGAGCCGGTGCGGCGCTATGTCCTGTGGGCGCGGATGGCCTTGGAGCAGCGGGGCTATGCCTCGACGTCCGACGCCTTGCTCTCGCTGGTTCTGGGCGTTTGCCTTGCCTTGCTTGTCGCCGGCTGGGTGGTGGCCGCATCGCCGGTATTCGGGGCGGCGGTGGCGGGGTGCGCCCTGGTGGCGCTCTGCGCTGCGGTGAAGAGCGATGCAGAACGGCGCGAGACCGCCTTGAGAGACGAGATTCCCGATGCGCTGCGCTCGTTGGGCGTGTGCTTTCGGGCGGGGCTCTCCCTCATGCAGACGCTGGAACAGACGGGCTCGGAGATGAAGGGTCCTTTGGGCGAGTTGTTCCTCTCGGCGGCCCTGGTGCTTCAGACGGGGGGCACGGCCTCGGAGGCACTGGCGCTGTTTCGTCAGCGGACCGATGTGCCGGAACTCGCTTTCGTGGCCGTTGCCCTGGACGTGCAACATCAGAGCGGCGGCAGTCTTGCGGCGGTGCTCGATGCGGCCCGGGAGTCGGTGGAAAGCGAGATCGACCTCGCTCGCTCTCTCAAGGTGCAGACGGCCCAGGCCCAGCTGTCGGCGCGCATCGTCACGGCGATGCCGTTCGTGCTTATCGCCCTGTTCTCGCTTATGAGCCCCGGTTTCCTCTCGCCGTTCTTCGAGAGCATGGCGGGTATGGCTCTTCTGGCGGCGGCTCTGGTCATGCAGGTGGCCGGCGTCGTCTTGGTGCATCGGATGCTGGACGCGGGCGGGAGGCGGTCGTGATGGATGTAAGTTGGGCGCAGGGAGCGGCGGCGGTCGTTGCGGTCGGCTCGGCGGCGCTGCTCGGAGGTATGGCCTCGCGCATCGTCGGGGCATGGCGGCGTCGCATCCGTCATCGCGCGGCGGTGGTGGAAGGGTCGTCCGCGCTCCAGGCCGGCCGTGCCGCAGCGGTCGGGGAAGAAGGAGTGGATGCGCGGATAGTCGCCTATGCGGTGGAGCTGTCCCAGCGGGCCCGAAGTCCGCTGTTCCGCTTCCTGTCGCCGTCGTCTCTACGGGAGCGGCCCTTGCCTGACCGTCGCTTGGCCGCAGCCGGTCTTGGCGGCGCGCTGTCGCCTGCGGGCTATGGGGAGGCGCGAGTGCGCCTGATGCTCGGCGGCGCGGTTCTCGGCGGTGCAGTGGGGCTGACGGCGACGACCGAGCTGGCGGTTCTGCTCGCTGTCATCGGCGCCGCCGCCGGGTGGAGGGCGTTGCCCTGGGCGGTGAAGCGGCGAAGTTGCCGGCGAGCCGAGGCCATGGAATGCGACTTGTCCGAGATGCTCGACGTGGTGGCGCTCGGCATGCGCAGCGGAATGTCCTTCGACCGCAGCCTCGATTTGTACACCGGGTATTTCCGCACGCAGTTGGCCGATGCGTTCCGAAGCGCCCAGCGCCAATGGGCCTGCGGCCTGGCATCGCGGCCGGAGGCGCTGCGCGAGGTGGCCGACTCCTACGCCTCCCCGCTGCTCGCCCGGGTGATCGAGAACATTGTGCGCTCCCTGCGCTTCGGCGCGACTATGGCCGACAACTTGGAGGACGCGGCGCGGGAGGCTCGCAGCGGATACAAGGCGCGTCGCCAGGAGGCGGTGGCGAAGGCGCCGGTGAAGATGATGGTTCCCACCGGCGTGCTCATCCTGCCCGCCATGCTCATGCTCGTGCTGGGGCCGGTGCTCCTGGAATTGGCGGGGGGCTTTTGAAGATGAAACGAACGAGAAAGGAAGTGCGACATGAAGAGGCTCGAATCCGTTGTGGGAAAAGTAGCGGGTGCGCGGGAGGCGGTCGATCGGCGCACACGCGCGTGGTGCGCCGCGGTGCGCTCGCGCTTGGTGGACACGCGCGGCCAGGGGACGACCGAGTACGCCATTCTCGTCGGGGTGCTCGTGGTCATTGCCATCATCGCCATCACCCTGTTCCGGCCAAAGCTGCAAGAGCTCTGGGACGCCATCGCCTCGGGAATAAACAGCCTTTAGGGAACGAGTGCGGTCAGGGCACGGTGGAGTACGCCATCGTCACGGCGGCTTTCCTATGCGTGATTGTTGCCGGGGCGGCGCTCTGGCGGGCCTTGTCCCAAGGGCTTTTCGTCGATCACGGGCTCGCCTCGGCGTCGCATCATCTCGCTGGGGCGGCCACGTGGATCGCCGATGTGCTCGTGTTTTAAGGAGGTGCGAGGCAATGGGGCGGATGGGTGCGAGGGCCCGCGATGCGCGCGGCCAGTCGACGGTGGAGGCCGCCGTGGCCCTGCCGGTGGTTTTCTTGCTCGTTCTTCTGCTCGTGCAGCCGGGCATCGTGCTGTACGACCGCATGGTCATGGCCGGTGCGGCGGCCGAGGGCTGCCGGCTTCTGGCGACGAGCGACGGCGATGCGGCGACCTGCGAGGAGTACGTGCGCCGCCGCTTGGGGGCGATCCCGCCCCTCGACGTCTTCCATGTGCATGACTCCGGCTGCACATGGGAGGTGCGTTGCGAGGGCGGCGGTGCGGCGGATGTCGCGCGGGTGACCGTGCGGACGGAGGTGAGGCCGCTTCCCCTGCTGGATGGAGGGGCGACGCTGCTCGGGATGGTGAACGAGCGGGGCAACTTGGTGGTGGAGGTGACGGCGACGGCGCCGACGCGCGCCTCGTGGGCTCAGGAATCATTGAATGGCGCGAGCGTCAATGGAAAGGCAGGTGAATGGCGCCATGAAGGATAAGTCGATATTCCGCGACGAGGAGGGCTCGACGACGGCCGGCATGGCCGTGGCGCTGCTCGTCACTCTGTCGCTGCTGTTCTCAGCGGCTCAGGTGTACCGCATCCACGCCGCTGGTGCCGAGGTGCAGGAGGTGGCCGATGCCGCCGCATGCGCGGCCTTAAACCCCGTGGCCGAGTTCATGGTGGCCGTGCGCGTGGCCGATGCCGCCGTGCTGTCACTCACGCTTCTGGGTGACATTGCGTACGGGGCCGGCGTCGTCGCCCTGTGCGTCCCGCCGGCGGCGGAGTTGGGCAGCCAGCTCGTTTCGGCCGGTCAGAAAGTGATCAAGGCGCGCGACGCGTTCTCCCAGAAGGCCTGCGAGGGGCTGGAGGCGCTGCAGCGGGCGCTGCCGTTTCTCGCGGCGGCCAACGGTGCGGCGGTGGCGGCGGCCAATGGTGAGGGGAGCGGCTATGCGGCCATGGCCCTGCTGCTGCCCGGCGAGGGATCGTCTATTGCGTCAGGGGCGAGCGCGGTCGAGGAGTCCATGGAGGAGGCCGTGGAAGCGGGCAAGGGCGAGCTTGCCGAGGCGGCGTCCCGGGCCGAGGAGGCGGCGCGTGCCGCCGAGGAAGCCCGGGCTCGGGGTTTCGCCCGCGACTGCGGCGACAATCCGTCCTATTGCATGTACGAGCGCGCGGGGCGCCTCGCAGGGCTGAGCGGTGCCGATAACCCTCTGTTCGCCTCGGTGGACAGTTGGTCGTTCTCCGTGCCTCTCGAACGGGCGCGAGTCTATTACCGCGAGCGGCTGCTGAGCGAGCGTCCTGGCTCGGACTCTGCCGAGGAGCAGGCCCGCAGCGCCCTGCGCAAGCGATTCTACGCCTATGCCATAAGCGAGCTGCGCGAGGCCTTCGTCCACGAGACGGCCGACAGCTTCTCAGCGTCGTTCCCCCGCTTTCCGCGGAACATCGAGCAGATGCGGGCCACGCGGCTGTACACCGAGCTCGTCTATCCGGTGACCGTCGATGGAGAGCTGCCGGTGATGCATGCCTGGGACGGCTGCCCGGAGGCGGGGCTCGTGGACTATTACGGGTCGGCCGAGGAGTGGGAGTCCGGTTCCTTCGAAACCTGCCCTGCCTGCAAGTTCACAGCGAGCGCCTTAGGATCGGTGGCCTCGGCCTCCACCTCCATCGACAACGGGTTCGAGTACCACTACGACGCCGTCGCCCAGGCTGCTGCCGACTACCAGAAGGCGAGAGCGGTTGCTGAGCCGCTGAGTCGCGCGGCGAAGGGCAAGGCCGAGGGCCTTTTGGGCGAGGTTCTGGCCGCGCTCGGCGATGCGGGCGCCTTCCGCATCAAAGCGGATCCTCCCGGCGCGGCGGGGTGCATCGCCTTCGTCGTCTCGACGGGAACGTCGGCGCCGACCGCCTTCGAGAGCGCTTTTGCGCCCTCGGGCACGCTGGGCACTCGGGCCGCGGTGTCGGCGGCGACGCTCATCCGGGACGAGGGCGAGGAGGCGTCGGTGATAGGCGACTTGCTCGACGATCTGTCGGGGTCGGGCTCTGCTCTCTCCGGCGTCGGCGGTTTGGTGCTGGACGGATGGGCCGGCGTCCTGGAGGCCTATAGCAGCGGCACCGAAGGGTTGAAAAACGGGGTGGCGGCCGTGCTTTCGGGCATACCGCTCGCCGGCTCGACGGGATTGGGAGAGTGGGCCGCCAATGGCCTTCGCGAAGGGCTCGAGGCGGTGGGTCTCGAGCCGGCCGACACGGCTCCCCTCAAGCCAGTTCTTGCCGGTACGGAAGCCGTGGCGCGCGCTGGCGGCGGCGACTGGTCAGCCCGGTACCTCTCTCTGCGCGAGCAGGCATTGGCGCGCCCCGAGGCCTCCAGCGATGCCCTCGGTTTGCTAGCGGAGCGGGTGAGCGACGAGGCCTATCAGCGCTTGGCCTCCCTGGAGATCGCCCTTGCGGTTGTCGAGATTCCTCTGACAGGGGTCTCGGTTCCGTTGACGGTGACCCTCCCCGCCACCTTGGCCGAAGGAGCGACCGGACTTGTCGATGGCGCTTTCGCAGCCCTGCGCAACATCGTCGGCGCTCCGACGTATCTCGAGAGATGGGAGTGAGCTATGGACGTTCTGCGAAAGGAGCGCGGGGATGCGGGTCAGGCTACCGTCGAGCTGGCTGTCGTCCTTCCCGTGGCCATTGTGCTCGCCGTCATCGTCGTGAACGCGCTGTCGTTTTTCGAGGCATGCGCGGCTTTTGACCAGCTGGCCCGTCAAGCCATCTGCGCCTATGCTCCGTCGCCCGATGCGGGCCAGGGGCCGGCCGAGGTGGCCGCTCTTGTGGAAAGCGAGCTGGAGGAGGCTTTGGGTACTTCCAACCTGGCAATCGAGGTAACGGTTCAGGGGCGGGCAGGCTCCTATCAGCGCTATTGCGGACGTCTCTCCTTTGCCCCTACGCTTTTCGGGCTGGGGCTTAAAGACGAGGTGTTCGGCGTCTCGCTTCCGAGGCTCGTCCACGAGGTCGATCTGACGGTGGACGCCTATCGGCCGGGGGTGCTGCTCTGATGGGCGCCGGGAAGATATGGCGCCGTCGGTTCGGGTGCGCCCTCGCGCTTGTCCTGGCCCCTCTGCTCGCTCTGGCTTTGGGGCAACCGATGGGGGAGGCCATGCTGCCTGGGGCGCCAGGGGAGCTTGAGCCCGACGTCGGTCTGCGCGCGGCGTGGGAGGCCCCCAACTGGTTCGCCGAGGAAGTGGTTGATGTGAACGGTCGCGAGGAGCTGCGGGCCAACGACGACTGGTCGGTGGTCTCCTTCGTTGAGGAGGGGGGCGGCCTGCCCGATCGCCTCGTTGGCGAGCTGGAGGGACGCGGGTGGGCACTGGTGGCCAGCGGCCAAGAAGGAGTATGGACGGGAGTCAAGGAAGGAGGGCGGTGCTCATGGCTCGCACTCAGCTGCACGCGGGTGGGCGACGCGCTGTGCGCGGTTCTTCAAGTAAATGCGCCGATGGGATGAGGGGAGACGCAGGAACGGCGTTTGCGCGCCTTTGCACGGTAAGGGATGGCGATCGGGCCCCGTTCGAGGGCCGATGGGTGGTAGCTTCAAGCCCGCTTCTGCGGTTGCGCGGATTGGCGGGACGCAGGCCGGATTCTACGGTCATGGTGTTCCCGCGCTGTCGCGATGTGCACACGCTGACGATGCGACATCCTCTGGACGCTGCCTTTCTC
>CABSMC010000105.1 GCA_902478715.1 uncultured Adlercreutzia sp. | reverse complement strand
TGTTCTCGCCGCCGCGGATGATCATGTCCTTGATGCGGCCCGTGACGCGGAAGTACCCGTCCTCGTCCACGGTGCCCATGTCGCCGGAGTGCAGAAAGCCGTTCGCATCGATGGCCTTGGCCGTCTCCTCGGGCATCTTGTAATAGCCCTTCATGACGTTGTAGCCCTTGCAGCACAGCTCCCCGTGCTCGCCCGGCGCGCAGATGTGGCCGTCGTTCACGTCGAGCACGCGCACCTCCACCGGCGGATGGGCCCGGCCCACGGTCTCGCACTTGTGGGGGATGTCATCGTCCACCGAGGTCTGGGTGAACACCGGACTCGTCTCGGTGAGACCGTAGCAGATGGTCACGTCCCGCATGTTCATGCGCTCCATGACCTCGCGCATGGTCTCGGGCGGGCAGGGGCTGCCGGCCATGATGCCCGTGCGCAAGTGCGACAGGTCGAAGGAGTCGAAATCGGGATGGTTCAGCTCGGCGATGAACATGGTGGGCACGCCGTAGACCGCCGTTGCCTTCTCCTTGTGCAGGGCCTGCAGCACGAGCTCCGCGTTGAAATCCTCCACGATGAGCATGGTGCAGCGATGGGTGAGACAGGCCATGACCCCCAGCACGCAGCCGAAGCAGTGGAAGAACGGCACCGGCAGGCACACGCGGTCTTCAGCCCCGAGCTTCTGCCCCTCGCCGATGTAGAAGCCGTTGTTCAGGATGTTGCGGTGCGTGAGCATGACGCCCTTGGGGAAGCCCGTGGTGCCGCTCGTGTACTGCATCATGACCACGTCGTTGTTGTCGAACTGGCCCTGGGCCCATTCCAGGGAGCTGTCCGGCTTGTGCTGGCCGAGCAGCAGAAGCTCCGGCACGCTGTAGAAGCCGCGGTGCTTCTCGGGCCCCATGTAGATGAGGTTCTCGAGGAAGGGGTACTCCTCGGAATGCAGAAAGCCGCGCTGCACGTTCAGCGACTCGGGCACTAGATCGCGGATGATCTGCAGGTAGTCCACATCGCGATAGGCGTCGATCACGCAGAGCGCCTTCATGTCCGACTGCTTCAGCACGTAGTCGAGCTCGTGGGACTTGTACACCGGGTTCACCGTGACCATGACCACGCCGATCTTCGCCGAGGCGTACATGAAGGTGAGCCAATCGGGGATGTTGCGCGCCCATACGCCCAAGTGGTCGCCCGGCTTCATGCCGATGGCCAAGAGGCCCTTGGCCAAAGCGTCGGTGCGCTCGTCGAAATCCTTGTAGGTCCAGCGCAGGTCGCGATCGGGGTACACGACGAACTCGTGATCGGGGTCGATCGCCACCTGCTGCTTCAAGTAGGCGCCGATAGTCAGCTCCGAGTGCAGCGGGTAATCGGGAGACCCGGGAACGGGCGCGTCAGTCGTCTTGTTCTCTTCCGTCATAGATCCCTCCCCCGCCTAAAACGGCGTGTACACGCAGGCCAAGAATTTAGCATTTTGTCCATTGTGGGCGCGCACCTGGTGGGGCACGATGGAATCGTAGTAGATGGACTCGCCGGGACCGAGCACGTAGGTCTCGTTGCCGTACTCGATCTCGATCTCCCCTTCCATGCCGTAGAGCCACTCCTCCCCTTCATGGGAATCCAGCTTGTGCGTGGCCTCGCCGGTGGGGCTCACGGTGATGATGAACGGGTCCATATGACGGGAGGGACGGCCCGCCGCCAGGCTGAAGTAGGACAGGTCGCCGGCGTCCTTGGCGGTCTGGAGCGATTTCACGCGCTCCACTTCCTCCATCTGATCGGTGCTGATGTAGGCGGGACCGTAGGTCTCGTCGTCATCCATGAGGGTGCCCAGGCGCACGCCGAGGGCGCGGGTGAGCTTGATCAGCGGCGCCAGGGACGGCGGCACCTCGCCGGCCTCCAGCTTCTCGATGACCGTCACGTCGCAACCGCAACGGTCGGCCAGATCCTGGCAGGTCAGATGATGCGCCTCGCGCAGCGTGGTGATCTTGCGCCCGAGCTTGTTGTCCTCAGCCATAACGTGCCTCCTTGAAATTCGATATCGCACTATTTTACTTGAGGACGAAAAAGGGAAATAAAGAAGCCGATGAGATGTCCCATCGGCTTCGGTGAGCGTAACGCCAGGCACGCTCTTCGGCAACGCCCTTAGAGAAGAGGCCTCCTTTAGCGCTTCTCGGCGAGCAGTCGGTTGAGCGCGTTCAAGTAGGCCTTCGCCGAGCTGACGATGATGTCGCCATCGGCCCCGCGGCCCACGTACACCTCGCCGCCGGCGGCCTTCACGCGCACGGTCACCTCGCCGAGCGCGTCGATGCCGCGGGTCACGGCGTTCACGGCGAACTCGGACAGATCGTTGTCGACCTGCACGATCTGATCGATGGCCTTGTACACCGCATCGATCGGGCCGGCGCCCCAATCGCACACCGTCCGCACGTCGCCCTCGGGCCCGCGCAGGGTCACCGTGGCCGTGGGCTTCAAGGGGAAGCCGCAGCTGACCTGCACGCCCTCCAGGGTGTAGATGGCGCACTCCTCGCGATCGCGCTCGTTCACGAGCGCTTCCAGATCCTCGTCGTAGACTTCCTTCTTCTTGTCGGCCACATCGAGGAAGGCGTTGTAGAGGCGGTCGAGCTCCTCGCCCTCGTACTCGTAGCCGAGTTCCTCCAGGCGGTGCTTCAAGGCCGCATGTCCGCTGCGGGCCGTCAGCACGATCTGGCTTTGGCCCACGCCCACTTCGGCCGGATCGATGATCTCGTAGGTGTCGCGCTTCTTCAGCACGCCGTCCTGGTGGATGCCCGAGGAATGGGCGAAGGCGTTGGCGCCCACGATGGCCTTGTTGGCCTGCACGTTCATGCCGGTGATGGAGCTGACCAAGCGGCTCGCCTTGATGAACTCGCGGGTGTTGATGTCGGTGTGCGCATCGAGCTCCTCGCCGTGCATGCGCATGGCCATGACCACTTCCTCCATGGCCGTGTTGCCCGCGCGTTCGCCGAGGCCGTTGATGGTGCACTCAATCTGCGTGGCCCCGTTGCGCACGCCGGCCAGCGACAGCGCCGTGGCCATGCCCAAGTCGTTGTGGCAGTGCACCGACACGGTGACATCGTCGATGCCGGCCACGTTGTCCATGAGGTACTTGATGCGCGCGCCGAAGTCCTCCGGCAGCGAGTAGCCCGTGGTGTCCGGGATGTTCACCACCGTGGCCCCCGCCTTGATGACTGCCTCGATGACCCGCGCGAGGAACGCGAAATCCGACCGGCCCGCGTCCTCGGCGTAGAACTGCACGTCTTCCACGTACTTCTTGGCGTAGCTGACCGCGTGCACCGCCCGTTCGATGCACTCGTCCTCGGTGATGCGCAGCTTGTCGCGCATGTGCGAGGGCGACACGCCGATGCCGGTGTGGATGCGGGGACGCTTCGCGAACTTCAGCGCGTCGGCGGCCGAGTCGATGTCCTTGTCCACGGCGCGGGTCAGCGCGCACACCACGGCCGCATCGCCGGCCAGCTCGGAGATGCGGCGCACCGACTCGAAGTCGCCGGGACTGGAGATGGGAAAGCCGGCCTCGATGACATCGACGTTCAGGCGAAGGAGCTGGCGGGCGATGACGAGCTTCTCCTCCGTGTTCATAGAGGCGCCCGGCGATTGCTCGCCGTCGCGCAGCGTGGTATCGAAGATGTCGATCTTGCGTGTCATGCCGTCCTTCTTTCTTCTTTTCTTCTTCCGACAGTTCGCGCCTGAGACGCGGGCGTAGTTGACCGAAAGCATCATAGCAAAAACCAGCGGCGCCCCCGTTAAGAGGCGCCGCTGGACACGGTTAAATCTTTCTATAGCCCGACATCGGAGCCGTCGATGGCCGCTACAGGGTGATCTTCCACAGGTTGCGCAGATCGATGGCCCCGCGCAGGCGGTCGAGCACCGCTTCGGACACGTCCCCCTCGACATTCATGTACACGAGCGCGCAGGACTCCTCCGGCTTGGTGCCGATCTGCATCGTGGTGATGTTGGCCGCGGCGTCGCCCAGAATGGTACCGATAACGCCGATGCGGCCGGGCGCGTCCACATACTCGAACACAAGCGACGTGGTCGCCGGCGCGATATCGATCTTGTAGCCCATGAGCGAGATGATGCGGGGCGTGTGCTCGGTGCCGAACAGCGTCGCCGCCACCTCCACCTCGTCGGCCACGATGCGCACCGAGGAGGCGTACTCACCGGCATCGCGCACCGAGGCGGTCGTGACGGAAATGCCGTGCTGGGAGGCCACCGACTCGGCGTTGGCCGCCGAGAAGGCCCCGAGGCGGCGGTAGGACAAGCCTCCGTCGAGCACCGCCGCGAGCAGCGGCGCCGGGTCGACATCGGCCAGGCCGGCGGCCAGCTCCACCTTCAGGCTCTTCGGCGTGTGACCGAGAATCTGGCTGGCCATCGATCCCATCATCTTGCAGGCGTGCACGTAGGGACCGATGGCATCGAAGACCTCCGGGGGCAAGGGCGACAGGTTCACGGCCGTGGCCACCATGCCGCCTTCCAGGCCCGCTTCCACGTACTCGGCGATCTGGGTGGAGGCGCGCCGCTGGGCCTCGTGGGTCATGGGAGAGAGATGCGGCGTCAGAATGGCGTTCTCGAACTCGTGCAAGGGCGAGTCGGTGCAGGGCTCGGCCTCGAAGGAGTCCACAGCCACGGCCGCGATCTTGCCGGCGGCCACGAAATCGGCCAGGGCGTCCATGTTGAAAATGCCGCCGCGGGCCGCGTTCACGAGCACGACGCCGTCCTTCATGGCGGCGAACTCGTCGGCGCCGAACATGCCCAGGGTACTCACCGTGCGGGGCAGGTGCACGGTAATGAAATCGGCCTGGGCGAGCACCGGCGCCATGTCGTCGTAAAGCGTGACGCCCAGATGCAGGGCGCGCTCCGGCGAGCAGTAGGGGTCGTGCCCGATGAGGTTCATGCCGAAGGCCGCGGCCCGCTCGGCCACAAGGCCGCCGACGCGTCCCAAACCGAAGATGGCGAGCGTCTTGCCGAACAGCTCGCTGCCCATGAAATCGGCGCGCCGCCACTGGCCCTCGTGCATGGACGCACTTGCCTCGGGAATGTGGCGCGCAGCGGCGAGCAGGAGCGCCATAGTGTGCTCGGCGGCCGAGATGACGTTCGAGTTCGGCGCGTTGCACACGATGATGCCGCGCTCGGAGGCGGCCTCGATGTCGATGTTGTCCACCGTCACCCCCGCGCGCCCGATGATCTTCAGGTTCTCGGCGGCATCCAGCAGCGAAGAGTCGACCACCGTGTTCGGATGCACGATGAGCGCGTCGTAGGGAGCGATGGCAGAGGCGAGCTCCTCGGCCGTGGGATCGATGAGCATGTCAACTTCATAGCCGTGCTCGGTGAGCGAATCGATGCCTTCCTGCACCAAATCCTCGGTAACCAGGATCTTCTTCGTCATGAGCGCCACCTTCCGCATTCGTCGCCCTCGCAGGGCTTCCGCTTTATCACGGGGAGGCTGGCGCCTCCCCCTTTTGTCTGGTCGTTAACCGTTGTTCTTCTCGAACTCGGCCATGAAGGCGACGAGCGCCTCGACGCCGGCCTTGGGCATGGCGTTGTAGATGCTCGCACGCATGCCGCCCACCGAGCGATGGCCCTTTATGGACTCGATGCCGTGGGACTTCGCCTCGGCCACGAACAGCGCGTCCAGCTCGTCGGATCCCGTGACGAAGGGCACGTTCATGAGCGAGCGATCCTCCTTGCGGGCGGTGCCGCGGAACAGCTTGCTCTGATCGAGGTAATCGTACAGAACGGCGGCCTTCTCCTTGTTGCGCTCGGCCATGGCGGACAGGCCGCCCATCTCCTTCAGCCACTTGAACACAAGGCCGCAGATGTAGATGCCGTAGGCCGGCGGCGTGTTCGACAGCGACTTCGCCTTCGCCTGGGTGGTGTAGCGCATGATAGAGGGGGTGAACGGCAGCACGTCCTCGCGCACCAGATCGTCGCGCACGATGACCTGTCTCTTATACACATCTGACG
>CABSMC010000104.1 GCA_902478715.1 uncultured Adlercreutzia sp. | reverse complement strand
ACCATGTACGTGGCCGCCGCCGACGACGAGAAGAGCATCTACGAGCTGTCCGATTTCGCCGCGGATACGCTGGTGCCCCGGCTGGAGCGCGTCGACGGCGTGGCCGACGTGTCGCTTGCCGGCGCGGTGCAGCAGACCGTGGAGGTGCGGCTCTCCGACGACAAGATCGAGGACGTGAACAACCGCATCCTGGCCAGCGTGAACGACGAGCTGGCCGATGCCAAGCGCGAGATCGACGATGGCGAGGCCGATCTGGAGGCTGCTGAGGACGAGATAGCGGCCCAGCAGAAGACCCTCGCCGCCAAGGAGCAGGAGACGGGCGACCAGCTCGGGCAGGCCTCCTCGGGGCTGACGCTGGCCATCTCCTCCACCATGACCAAGGTGTCCTCGCTGGGCGCCCAGCTGCAGTCGCTGGCAGCCGAGGGTGAGTCGCTGCAAGGCGAGTTGGCCGACAAGCAGGCCCGCGCCGAGGAGCTGCAAGGGCGCGTGGCGGAGCTGCAGGCCCAGGCGGCCGCGCTGCAGGCCCAAATGGAGGCGGCCACGGCGGCGGGTTCTTTGGAAGAGGCCGCGGCCTTGGCGCAGCAGCTGAAGACCACCACCGACGAGTTGCAGGCCACTGCCGGTGAGCTGACTGATATAGGAACGCGCCTGGGCGAGGTGGGCGAGACGCTGAAGGCCATGCCCGAGAAAGCGGCGGACTTGCAGAAACAGCTGGAAGCGGCCACTGCCGAGCTTGAGGGCTACCAGGAGCAGCTGGCGCAGGTGGAGTCCGGCAGCCTGACCGCCGCTGCCCAGTTCGGCAGCGGCACCGCCCAGCTGGCCAGCGCGCAATCGACTATCGAGCAGAGCCGCGCCCAGCTTGATGACGCCCGCGAGCAGTACGAGGACGCGCGGGAAAGCGCCATCGAGCAGGCCAACGTGGACGCCCTCGTGGACAAGACGACGCTCGCGAACCTCATCCGCGCCCAGGACTTCTCCATGCCGGCGGGGTACCTCGGCAACGCCGACGAGGACAACCAGTGGTTGCTCCACGTGGGCGACAACATCGAGAGCCTGGAGGCGCTGGAGAGCCTGCTGCTCGTGGCTATCGATGACGTGGGCGACGTGCGTCTCGCCGATGTGGCCGACATCACCGTGGTGGACAACGTGGGCGACGCCTACATGTCCTTGAACGGCGGCGATGGCGTGCTCTTGTCGGTGTACAAGTCCTCCACCGCCTCGACCAACGAGGTGTCCGCCGCCTGCCGGAAGGCCGTGTCGGAGCTGTCCGAGGAGTTTCCCAGCCTGGACTTGCGCGTCGTGTCCGACCAAGGCAAGCTCATCGACCTGTTCATCTCGTCCATTTTGAACTCACTGCTTTTGGGTGGTCTGCTCGCCGTGGTGGTGCTCGCGCTGTTTCTGCGCGACTGGAAGCCCACGGTGCTCGTGGCCGTCTCCATCCCGTTCTCGGTGCTGCTGGCGCTTTTGCTCATGTACTTCACCGGCGTGTCCGTGAACATCATGTCCTTGGGCGGCCTGTCGCTCGCTATCGGCATGCTCGTGGACAACTCGGTCGTGGTGCTCGAGAACATCTACCGTCTGCGCGGCCGCGGCATCAGCCCGGCCCGGGCGGCAGTCCAGGGCGCCAAGCAGATTTCCGGCGCCGTGGTGGCCTCCACGCTGACCACGGTGTGCGTCTTCGCGCCCATCGCCTTCACGACCGGCATGGTCAACCAGATGATGATGCCCTTCGCGCTCACCCTCACCTACGTGCTCACCGCCTCGCTCGTGGTGGCGCTCACGCTCGTGCCGGCGCTCTCGCGGTTCGTGTTCCGCCGCTACCGCCCGCGCCGCAACGGCCTCTTCGAGAAGGTGAAGGGCGCCTATGGCCGCTCGCTGCAGTTCGCCCTGCGCCACAAGGTGCTCCCGCTTGCTGTGGCCGTGGGGCTTCTCGTGGCCGCGGTGGTCGGCGTGGTGAACATGGGCATCTCCATGATCCCGTCCATGGCCTCCAAGACGGTCTCTCTGGCCGTTACGCTGCCCGAGGACACCGAGAAGGACGATGCCTTCGCCGTGGCCGATCAGATCATGGATCGGGCGCTTTCCGTGGAAGGCGTCGGCACCGTGGCGGCCATCGACGGCACGGCCTCGGTCTCGGTGGCCTCCTCGGCGGCGGCCGACACCGGCGCGGAGAACTTCGACCAGTTCATGTTCTACTTGGAAATGGACGACAGCGTGACGACGGATGCCCAGGTGCACGCCGTGGTGGACGAGGTTCTGGCCCGCACCGCGGATCTGCCCTGCGAAGTGGTCTCGAGCGCGTCGTCGGACTCTTCCATGGCGTCCATGATGGGCAGCGGCCTTTCGCTTACCATCACCGGCGAGGATCCGGAGAAGCTCACCGAGCTTTCCGAGGACGTCATGGCCGTCGTTGGGGAAGTGGAGGGCTACACCGAGATCGAGAACGGCATGGAAGACGCCGACCCCGAGCTCAATCTCGTCATCGATGAGGACGCGCTCACCCGCGAGGGTTGGACGGTGGCCCAGCTCTACGAGTACCTGGCCGGCGCACTGTCCTCCGAGGCCGACTCCACCAAGCTCGCGATGGACGGCTCTGCGGCCCAGGTGACCATCGTGGACGAGACCCACGTGCTCACCCGCGAGAACATTCTGGACGAGAAGGTGACCATCACGGGGCGCGACGGCGAGTCGAAGGAGGTGGCCATAGGAGACTTCGCCACGCTGGAGGAAAGCGAGGCGCCGGCCACCATCGCCCACGAGAACTCCCAGAAGACCATCACCGTGACCGCCGAGGTGGCCGACGGCTACAACAACGCCCTGCTCTCCCGCGAGCTCCAGCAGAAGTTGGACGGGTTCACGCTGCCCGACGGCTACTCCATGAGCTTCGGCGGCGAGCTGCAGAACATCGACACCATGCTGGAGCAGATGATGCTTCTGCTCATCGTGGGCTTCGTGCTCATCTACCTGGTGATGGTGGCCCAGTTCCAGAGCCTGCTCTCGCCCTTCATCGTCATGGTGACGGTGCCGCTCGCCTTCACCGGCGGCTTCGCGGCCCTGTGGGCGGCCGGCGAGCAGCTGACCATGATGTCGCTCATGGGATTCGCGGTGCTCATGGGCACGGTGGTGAACAACGGCATCGTGTTCGTCGACTACGTGAACCAGCTGCGCCGCGGCGGTCTCGAGAAGCGCGATGCCCTGGAGGCGGCCGGCCGCACCCGCATGCGCCCCATCCTCATGACGGCGCTCACCACCATTCTGGCCATGCTGCCGCTCGTGTTCAGCCAGGAAATCGGCGCCTCCATGGAGCGCGGCATGGCGCTTGTAGTGGTGGGCGGCTTGGCTTACGCCACGCTCATGACGCTCTACATCGTGCCGGTGCTGTACGATTTGCTGTACCGCAAGGTGCCCACGGAGGTCGATTTGGGCGACGAGTCCATCGACGACGACCCGGGCGACGCCCAGGCTTATTTGGAAGAGTTGCGCGGCAGGCACGCCGCGGGCAGGGGCGATGGCGCGCTGCCGGCGTAAGGAGCGGGCGGGCAGCGCGCGGGCAAAGGCAAGATCCCTCGTCCGCTGTGCGAGAGGCCAAGTTGTGGTACTCTCAATTGTTCGCATTCGGCAATTGAGAGAAGGAGGCGCGGTGGGCCTGGGCGGCATCAAATTGGCCGATTACGCTGATCCGCGGGCGGTGTCGCGAGGTGTGGGGCTGGCGGCCAGCGCGAAGGCGGTTACGGCCCGCACGGTGCGTCGCGACGACGACACGACGATCATCGCGGCCCAGGTGGCCTCGGCTTCGGGCATCGCCGACTACTTCGAGACCTCGGTGATGTTCGGCGATTTCGAGTCGCGCATCGTCGATTACGAGTGCACCTGCCCCGCTATCGCCCGTTTCGACGGCCTGTGCAAGCACTGTGTGGCCCTGGTGACGACCTACTTCACCCAGCCGCGCAGCTTCCAGGACACGGGGGCGGCCCGGGCGGCAACGCAGGCGCGACGTGCAACGAGCGAGGCGCTGGCGCGCTGTCTGGCCCAGCCGGCGCGCCCCGCTGCGGGTGCACCCGGGCGTTCGGGGGCGGTGGCTTCCGCTCTGGGAGTGGCCCCTGACAGCGTTCATTTGGCGGTGCACCTCGCTTTCGACGGGCGCCTCTGGTCGTTGCGGCTCGATGCGGAAGGACCGCAAGGCACCTACGTGGTGCGCGATGTGGAGGCCTTCGCCCACCGGGTGCAGCGCGGGGAGCACTTCTCCTACGGGAAGAAACTCGCCTTCGCTCACAGGCTTGATGCCTTCGATGGGCCCTCTCGCGCGGTGGCCCGCAAAATGGTCGAGATATTCCCCGACGAGCGCCTGTTCGGCGGCTCGACGTTTCGCACGGTCGCCGGCAAGCGCGAGGTGCGCCTGCGCGAGGCGGAGCTGGCCGACTTGCTCGCGGCCATGGGCGAGGGCGCTGCCTTTACGCTGGAGCGTCGCGAGGATGAGGCTTCGGCGCCGGACGGCGCGCAAGGGGCGTCGGGCAGTGGGGGAGAGGTGGCGTCGGGCGTCGCCCCCGAGGCTCCTGAGCCGGCGCGGTGGGTCGTCTCCGAGGACGTCCCGGCGGTCTCTCTCGATTTCCACCCCGCCGAGGGCGGCTACGAGGTGGGTCTCTCCCGGCGCGTGCTGGTGGTGCGCGGGCTCGAAGTGGCCTTCGTGCTGGCCGACGGCGCCGCCGCGCGGGCGACGGGCGCCGATGCGCGCGCCTTTGCGTTTCTGCGCGAGGCGGGGCTGACGGCGGGTGAGCGGGCCTTCGTGGCCGAGCGCGACGCCGAGGCGTTCTGCCGCCGCGCGCTGCCCGTGCTGGAAGAGGCCATCGATGTGGCGCTGCCCGAGGCGTGGGAGGCGCTGCGGCCGGTGGTCGGTACGCTGGCCTTCTACTTCGATGTGACGGGCAAGAAGGAGGCCGCGCTCATTCGCCTCACGGTGAAGGCCTTCTACGGCGAGCGCGAAGTGGTGCTGGCAAGTCCCGCCGACGCGCCCGAGGAGCCCGAGGCGCGCCCCGCCTCGGCCCAGGCCTTCCGCGATCAGGATCTGGAAGACGCGGGCGTCGTGCTTGCCTCGCAGTTTTTCGACGGCTCGTCCACGCTGCCCCTGCGCCAGACGGAGGCGGCCGGAGAGCTGCTCTACGGCGGCCTCTCCCAGTTCCGCGCTATCGGCGAGGTGTTCACCACGCCGGCGTTCGATCGGCTTATTGTAGAGCGGCCTCCGCGGGTACAGCTGGGGTTTTCCCTTCGGGCGAACCTCATCCAGATGGACGTGCGCGAAAGCGACCTTTCTCGCGAGGACCTCGCGGCGATGCTTTCCGCCTATCGGCGCCGCAAGCGCTTTCATCGTATGAGCGACGGGCGCATCGCGGCTCTGGACGCGGGGGACGTGGCGGTGCTCGGCGACATGATGCGCGATTTGGGCGTGTCGGCCAAAAGCTTGCTGGACGGGGGTGCGCAGCTGCCCACCTATCAGGCGTTCTACCTGGATCGGGAGTACGGCGATACGGTGCGCGACCGCACGTTCGAAGAGTACCTGCGCTGCCTCGACGGGCCGTCCGCCCCCGCGCCGGTGCCCGCGTCGCTCGAAGGCACGCTGAGGCCCTACCAGGCCGAGGGCTTTCGGTGGCTGGCGCGCCTGGCCTCGCTCGGCTTCGGCGGCATCCTGGCCGACGAGATGGGCCTCGGCAAGACGCTGCAGATGATAGCCCTGGTGAAAAGCTTGCGCGATTCTGGGCAGCTGGGCGGTCCGGTGCTGGTGGCCTGCCCCGCTTCCCTCGTGTTCAACTGGGCCGACGAGTTCGCCCGGTTCGCGCCCGACGTTCCCGTTGTCGCCCTGGAGGGCTCCCGTCCCCATCGCGAGGCGCTCCTGGCCCGCGCGGGCGGCGAGCCCTGCGTGGTCGCGGCCTCCTACGACCGGGTGCGCATCGACGGGCCGCAGCTCGCCGGCGTGGAATGGGGCATGGTGGTGCTGGACGAGGCGCAGTACATCAAGAACCACGCCACCAAGACCACCCGCGCCGTGAAGCGCCTTCGCTCCCGTTTGCGCTTCGCGCTGACGGGCACCCCGGTGGAGAACCGTCTCTCGGAGCTGTGGAGCAT
>CABSMC010000103.1 GCA_902478715.1 uncultured Adlercreutzia sp. | reverse complement strand
CCCCGCCACGGCGCCCGCAGCGGCAAGGCCGAGGACGCCCACGGACACAGGACCGGCCATCTTTACGGCATCGAGCCATTCCACCTCGCCGGTAGACGCCAGCGCCTCGTGCATGGAGCCGCCCACGCCGTACTTCATCACCTGCACCACGTGGTGTCCGCCCTGCTCGCTCACGCCGAGCACCGAGGCTGCGGCCCAGCCGCGCTCGCGCAGCGCCGCTGCGCGCTCATTGGCCCAGGAAACCACGGCATCGCGCTCGTCAAAGGCCAGCGCGTCCAGCGGGCAGGCAGCCACACAAGCGAGAACGCCTCCCTCGGCCACCTCGGCCGCGCACCCGTCGCACAGGCACAGCTCGCCGCGCTCTCCCCGATGGCGGGGGGCATCGGCGGGACATACCATGGCGCACAAATGGCAGCTCACGCAACGCTCCGCATCCAAGGTCACAAAGCCCGTCTCGCCGCTCGCCGCCAGCGCCCCGGTGGGGCACACTTCCGCACAAGGCGCCTCGGCGCAGTGCACGCAGCCAGCGCGGGCCGCCTCCCATACCGTGCTGCCGTCGGCCAGCGTGCGCTCGAAGCGCGCCACGGCAAGCGGCGCCTCCTCGTCCAGCACGGCCGCCCGCCCGAACGCGCGCACCGCCATATCCTCCGACGACGACGCAGGCCCGAGGCCGAAGCGTCCCTTGCAGGCCGCAACGCACGCCTGGCAGGCGGAACACCGGCTGCTGTCGAAAAGAATTGCCTTGTCAGCCATGATGCCCCCTATGCCTTCTCGATATCGACCAGGAAACCCTTGACGTCGCGGGCCGCCCCCACAGGGCTTTCCGCCGCAGGGGCCAAAACGCCCCACACGGCTGCCGCAGCGCCCTCGTCGCCGAGGGTCATGCCGTTCAAGCACACATAGTGGCCCTCGTTGTCTTCGCATTGGAAGGGACGGATGCGGTCGGTGACGAGCACCGGCGCCTCCACGGATCCGCGCTCGTTGAACACGCGGGCCCCCTCCCCCGTGGCCAGGCCGCGAATGCGAGCCAAGCTCGCCGACATCTCCACGAAGCAGCCGGGCTCCGCGGCAGCCAGCGTCTCGCTCAGGGCGCGCCGAGCGCCGTCGCGGCCGTCCGAGCCGTTGATGACCGCCGCAATGGGATAGGCCGCGCGATCCGCCTGCACGGAAGAGTAGTCCGGCGCCAGCGCATCGGCCACGGCGGCATCCACCGCCCCGTCATCGCCTGCGACACCGGGCGCCTTCGCGGCGGCCGCCAGCAGCACCGGAGAGGCGTAAGCCCCGTTCAGGCGATTGTTCAACGGGGACTCCAACGGTTCGTAGTGCTCGGGCACAGGCCCGTCGCCCAGTCGATCGGACACCAAAAGGCCCACCTGTTCCCAGGTACCGGGGAAGGCCTGGTTGTCCGGCTCGAGCCATCGTCCGTCGCGCAGAATCGGGAAGTCGGGCGCGTCGATGCAGGCCCAGCTCTCCCCCTCCCAAGTAAGGAGATTGCACTCGCGCACCCAGGGCTGGCCCGCCAAGTTCGCGCTCGCCCGGTTACCGCGCACCCGCACGTTGCCGGGCCACGAGAAGCCCCAGCCGGGGAAGAGCCCCAGACCGCTCTCGTCGGCGCCGTCGCGACGTCCCACGGGTTGCTCGGCCGCATCGGCCGCGCTGGCGCCGTTTGGCCACAGCCCCGCCAGGAAAGCCGCGCCGCAGGCCGTCGAGCCGTCTGCGCGCAGCCCGTCGGCACCTTCCAAAAGCACCAGCTCGCCGCCGTCCCAGTCGCTGTCCTCAACGACATAGCCGTTCATCGCCCAGGCCACCTTCACCAGATCGATGCTGTCGGATGTCACGTAGTCCCACCGGGCCTTAAGGATCGGATCCGTCGCCGTACCGCCCTTGGTGTCGTACAGGTTGAACACACGCTCCCACATATCGCCAATGACGGCGGCTTCCGTGCGGCTCTCGCCCGCCGGCTCAACCGCCGCCGCAGCATGCTGCAGAAGGCGGCCGCCGCTCGCCCGGATGCCGGCCTTCTCGAAGCCGAGGACGCTTGGCAGCTGGAACACCGTCGTCTGCTGCTGGGAAGGATCCTCCACCCGTTCCCAGAACGTAGCCGTGAGGTTCGGCGAGCCGTCGGTCACGACGAGCCACGCTAGGCGCCCCACGTCGTCGGCCGTAACGCCCGAAGACGCGCTCCCCACCAGATCGGCGCCCCACAGGAAACACCCCTGCAGCAAGCCTGTGCACAGCGCCTCGCTGAACGACGCACCGCCAGCCGGTGCCTTGGGCAGCCAATCGTAGCCGTAGTCGTTGTCGAAGGCCGCCTCCTCGCCCCACCACTCGCGCAGGGCCGACACCAGAGCGCGAGGTCGCAGCGAGCCCGCGCCGGCCGGCTCGGTATGGGCCTCGAGCCACGCCTGAAGCGTCGTCTCGCTTTCAGTGGGCCAGGGAAGATCGCCGCCGAACATGTCCGGCGAAAGCCCTATGGCGTCGGCCAGCCCCTCGTTTGCGGCGCCCCCCAGGTAGGAGATGCCGCCCCCGGGCACACCGATGTTGCCGAGCAGCAGCTGCACCACGGCGGCCGCGCGCGCCGCCTGGGCCCCCGTGCCGTGCTGCACGAGACCGGGCCCGGCCAGCACCTTGCCCGCCCCCTCCACCGCGCCCGTGGCCGCGAAGGCCCCGTAGGCGCGCTCGAGCAGCGACCGCTCCACGCTGCACACGGTGGCCACCGCGTCCAAGTCGTAACGGGCGAGAAACTCCTGCAGGCGCACCCAGGCGCAAGCCGGGTCCTGCAGCGTGATATTGCGCTCGCAGCGCGGCTGGGACGGCACGGCCCAGGCAGGGACGCCCTCGCCGCGCACCCAGGAGAACTCGCCGTCGAAGCGCATGTTCCACGTGTCGAAGCCGTCGGTCTGATAGCCCCAGCTGGTCTTGTCGTAGGTGCCGGTCATGGGATCCCAGCCGAAGAAGGCGCCGGAGGACGCATCGAAGGAGAAGGCGGGGTCCATGAGGTAGGAGGCGTTGGTGAAGTTCAGCACGTACTCGGGCTGCCACAGGGAATTGTCCATGGCGTACTTGGCCAGCCCCCCGAGAAACGCGATGTCGGTGCCGGGCCGGATGGGCACATGGATGTCGGCCATCTCGGCCGATGCCGAGCGCAGCGGGTCCACGACGATCCACAGCGCCCCCGCGTCCCGGGCGCGCTCGATCCAGCGCAGGGACAGCGGCTGGCTTGTGGCAACGTCGGCACCCAAGGTGAGCAGACAGTCCGTGTTCGCGATGTCGCTCCACAGCCCGTCGGGCTCGGCGATGCCGAGGGTGGCCGCCACACCCGCGGCGAAGGCGCGCCGCCCGAAGGCCGCCTCGGAATCGATGTTCACCACGCCCCAGGATCGCAGCGCCTTGGCGAGCAGGAACTGCTCCTCAGCCACAAGGCGCGCGCCGCCGAAGCTGCCGATGGCCCGAGTGCGCATGACCGGCACGCCGCGGGGACGCTTCCGAGCGCTGTAGTCGTTGTCGCCGTAGCCATCGTCGCCGTAGCCGCCGCGATCGCTCCAGTCCCATTCGTCGAAGCCCGTCTCGCCCTGCGTCTCATCGTCGGCCTCCGTGCCTTCGATGCTCTCTTCGAAGGTGGCGTCGCGAGTATCCTTCACCAGGTTGGCGATCTCATCCAGCGCGCGATCCCAGGAGATGTCCTCCCACGCATCCGACCCGGCGCGCCGCACCCGGGGCGAGGTCAAGCGCCCGGGACTGGTCGTCGTCGCGCCTTCGCTCGCGGCGTCGTTGCCGCCCGCGCCATTGCCACTATCGTCATCCGCGTCGTCCTCGGTCGTCCCCTCGGGCGCCTTCCACAAGTCGGTCAGCGCCTGAGCGCGCAGGCAGAGCCGCCCTTCAGAGAATGGATTCGCGCCGTCGCCGTGCACGGCCGCCACCCGCCCGTCCTCCACATCGAGCACCAGCGTGCAGGCGCCCGGACACTCCTCGCAGACGACGACCGGCCCCGCAGGGGCCGCAGGCTCTTCGGCCGGCGCCTCGTCGGTGCCGGCGGGCTCTTCGGCGACCTCTTCGTCGGCCCAGGCTCGATTCGGATCCAAACCCCATGCCGCGCTTCCCGCCGCCACGGCTCCGGCGCCGGCCAGAAAGCCTCTCCGCGTCAATTTCATGGACGAACGTCTCCTTCGCACAGGCCCGCGTCCTGCTAGCGCAAGCCTATTCACACCCTGTCTCTTAGAACCTTCATTTTCACACAAGAGACCGTCGTGCGGACGCTCAAAAACCCCGAGCGCGCGCCGTAGGCGAGATGCCCACAAATTGTCCACGATTGCGGCGCTGATCTGCCCATTGATGAGGTTTCTCCTCGTCTTTTCCCATTGGAAACATTCGCCCCCTAACCTAAGCGCATCAGAAAACCGCACCATGAAGGAGGCCCCATGGCCCGCATCAATCGCAACTACGAGAAGCTGCCCGGCAGCTACCTGTTCTCGGAAATCGCCCGACGCACCGCCGCCTACCAGGAAGCGAACCCCGACGCGCGCCTCATCAAGATGGGCATCGGCGACGTCACCCGTCCGCTCGCCCCGGCCGTCGTCGCCGCCATGCACGCCGCCGTAGACAACCTCGCCGCCGCCGAGACCTTCCACGGCTACGGCCCCGAGCAGGGCTACTCCTTTCTGCGCGACGCCATCGCCGAGCACGATTTCGCCGCGCGGAGCATCGCCATCGTCCCTGACGAGATCTTCGTCTCGGACGGCGCCAAAAGCGACTGCGGCAACATCGGCGACATCTTCGCCGAGGACAACGTCGTGGCCGTATGCGACCCGGTCTATCCCGTCTACGTGGACACGAACGCCATGGCCGGCCGTGCCGGCGACTACGATGAGGACGCCGAGCGCTGGACGAACATCGTCTACATGCCCACCACCGCTGAGAACGACTTCACGCCGGCGCTGCCCGACGTACCCGTCGACCTCATCTACCTCTGCTCGCCGAACAATCCCACGGGCACGGTGCTTTCCCGCGAGGCCCTGCAAAGATGGGTCGACTTCGCCAACGCCACCGACGCCGTCATCCTCTTCGATGCCGCCTACGAGCGCTTCATCGTTGACCCCGCCATCCCCCACTCCATCTATGAGATCCCCGGCGCGAAGACGTGCGCCATCGAGTTCCGCAGCTTCTCGAAGACCGCCGGCTTTACCGGGGCCCGCTGCGGCTACACCGTGGTGCCGCACGACCTGGTGCGCGAGGGGCAGAGCCTAAACGCGATGTGGAACCGC
Source organism: uncultured Adlercreutzia sp. (assembly GCA_902478715.1). Classification (GTDB taxonomy): domain Bacteria; phylum Actinomycetota; class Coriobacteriia; order Coriobacteriales; family Eggerthellaceae; genus Adlercreutzia. The sequence goes on along the minus strand of CABSMC010000103.1, from coordinate 1,209 downwards.
CGCCAGACCACCAAGTTCAACGGCGCCTCCTACGTCATCCAGCGGGGCGCGGCGGCCATCTACACACCGGAGGGGGCGGCCCAGGTGGACGAGACCATCGACTTCTACCGCGCCAACGCCCGCACGATAAAGGAGGGCCTGGCCGAGGCCGGCCTTGAGGTGTACGGAGCCGACAACAGCCCGTACGTGTGGTGCCGCACCCCCAACGGCACCGGCTCCTGGGGCTTCTTCAACCGCCTTCTGGAAGAGGCCAACGTCATAACCACTCCCGGCGCCGGGTTCGGGCCGGCCGGCGAGGGCTATATCCGGCTCACCGCCTTCGGCGACGCCGAGGACACCAAGGAGGCGGTCGAGCGCATCAAGCGGATGCTGGCCGACAACAACCGTTGCTAGCTGGCTGCCGGGAGCCCTCCGACAGCAAGCGATGCGCGCAGCGGATTGCCAGCGGGGCAGCCGACGTTGCTGACGCTTGTCAACAATCGCTCCACAATTGATCGCCGACCACACGACTCAATAATTCATCGCTATACTGGTCGCGTTGCATCGTCCCACGACTCTAGGAGACCATCATGAACACCAACCATGCTAAGGCCATCAAGGGCATGAGCATCGCCAATATCGTGCTCGCTGCCCTCGGCATTCTCGGCATGCTCATCGCCTGGGCAGGCCTCGGCGTCGGCGGCGCCGCCATTTCCGGCTCCGGCTACGACTACTTCTACACCGAAGACGGCCTCTATTTCACCACCGATGACGTGTCGGCGCTGCTCGGCATGCTGGGCTTCCTTGTCTTTCTCGTGATCGTCTGCGCCGTGCTCATCCTCGTCGCCGGCATCCTCGGCGTGCGTGGCGCAGCCAAGCCCGAGAAGCTGCGCGGCATTATGATCTGGAACATCGTCGCCGCCGTGGTGAGTCTCCTTTCCTGCTGCTGGGTGTCGCTCGTGCTCTGCATCATCGTGGCCGTGTTCGCCAACAAGGACCGTGCCCTGTACAGCGCCGCGCCGGCGCCGGCGGCCCCCTACGGCTACGCCCCGACCGCCGCGCCTGTCGCCCCGGTAGCGCCGCAGCAGCCCGCGCAGGCCGCTCCCGTGGCGCCGCAGCAGCCCGTGCAGCCCGCAGCCGCTGCGTCCCAGCAGCCTGCCGCCCCGGCCGCCGCTGTTCCCGTAGCCACCGCCGTAGCCGCCGAGGCCGTTGCCGGCGCAGTGATGCCCG
>CABSMC010000102.1 GCA_902478715.1 uncultured Adlercreutzia sp. | reverse complement strand
GGCCACGTCCTCGCGCGGGATGCCGTGAGCCTCGGCGGCAGCCACAATGCGCTCGGCGATGGCCAGGCGCTCTTCGGCCGTGGGAGGGATACCGTTTTCGTCCAGAGTGAGGCCGACCACCGTGCAACCGTAGCGCGCCACCACGGGCAGCACGGCGGCGAGGTTGTCGGCCTTACCGTTCACGGAGTTCACCATGGGGCGGCCCGCATAGCCGCGAGCCGCGGCTTCGATGGCGGCCGGATCCGATGAGTCCAGCTGCAGCGGTAGAGGCACGGTGGCCTGCAACGCGCGCGTGACCTGCGACAAAAGCGCCGGCTCATCAAGGCCCGGCACGCCCACGTTCACATCGAGGATATCGGCGCCGGCGCGCTGCTGGGCGGCCGCCTCAGCCACCAGGTAGTCCACATCGCCCGCTTGCAGAGCCGCTTTCAGCTTCTTCTTCCCTGTCGGGTTGATGCGCTCGCCGATGACGGCGATGCGCGCCTCGCCCTCGGGCAGCGACACCATCTGCTGCGCCGAGGTCACCGTGAAGGCAGGACGATAACGCAGGTTGGGGACGCTGGACGCCGAGAGGCCCTTCGGCTCGCTTTGCTCCCCCCAAGCAGCACGGGAAGAAGCGGAGCTCGCGGAAACAGCTGTCGCAGAGGAGGCCACAGGAGTGTGTGCTGGAACAGAGACGGATGCAACCGCGGGGAGCGACCGCGCGTCGATGAGCGCGCGCAGAGCAGCAATATGGTCAGGCGTCGTGCCGCAGCAGCCGCCTATGACCGTGGCACCGGCATCTAGGATCGTTTCCATGGCCTGGGCAAATTCGTTAGGGCCCACGTCGAAGATGGTCTCGCCATCCTGAATGCGGGGCAAGCCTGCGTTGGGCTGCGCCATGACGAGTGCGCGGTCGTGCGGCGCGAGCTCCCCCACGAGCGGCGCCAACTCCGTCGGCCCGAGCGAGCAGTTGAGTCCCACGGCAGAGGCGCCGAGCGCCGACAGCGTCGTGGCGGCGATGGCCGGCGTCGTGCCGAGGAAGGTGCGGCCGTCCTCGCCGAAAGTCATGGTGGCGAACACCGGCAGCGTCGTACTTTCCACCGCAGCGAGCACGGCAGCCTTGGCTTCCAGCAGGTCGGCCATGGTTTCCACAACGATGAGATCGCAGCCGGCCGCCTCGGCGGCGCGGGCCTGTTCGGAAAAGATGTCGAAGGCCTCGTCGAAGGTGAGGGTGCCCAAAGGCTCGAGCAGCGCGCCGGTTGGCCCGATGTCGCCGGCCACCAGCGGCGCTCCGGCCACCCGCGCGTTGGCCGCAGCCGCCGCGTACACCTCAGCCACGGTAGCGCCGGCATTCGCGAGCTTCAAGCGGTTGGTGTTGAACGTGTTGGTGGTGATGCAGTCGGCGCCAGCTTCCACGTATTGGCGCTGAATGGCTACGATGGCCTCGGGGTGCGTGAGGTTCAGCAGATCCGGCACCTCGTGGACGGCATGGAGCCCAGCGGCCTGGACGAGAGTGCCCATGCCGCCATCGAACAGCAGGTAGGCGCGGCCAGCCAGGGCCTCGGCCAGGTGGGCGTCGGTCACGGTGAGCTTACGCGGGGTTGCCATAGCAGGTCCTTCCTTCGGCGCGCAGGGCGCACGTATCGGCGACGGGGCAGGTGGAGCAGCGCGTCTTTTTTGCGCCCCTCTCCGTAGGGGCGGTGCTTGCGCCGCCCTCCCGAGCGGAATTCGGATGGGAACGCAGGCCGATAACCGCCGTGATGGATTTGGTTGGAACGAGAAGGTGCGCCGCCGTAGCGTGGATCCCCAGAGCACGGTCGGCGCCACTTGCGACGAGAAAGGCTGGCTGGCAACTCAGCGGCAGGTCGCCATAGCCAGGGCTGAAGCGCGATGTGGCGGCCAGGTTCCGCGCCGTGGCCTCTTCCACGATATGCGCGTTCAGGACATTGGCCGCCTGCTCGACGAGGGATGACGCGCAGGCATCCACGAGCAGGCCGTCCGTCGCGCTGAGGGCCCGCTCGCGACGCAGCAGCATTTCGCTTTGCGTCCCCAGCGTCACCGCCAATAGCACCACCTCCGCGCAGCCTTCCACATGGCGGGCGATATCGCGGCCCGGCAGCAGGGCGAGAGCCTCCGGGGCAGCCATCACGCGGTACACGCCACGCGCAACGAGCTCCTCCTCGCACAGGCAGGCGGCCCGTTCCAACCGCTCGCGCAACTCCCCCAGCTCCTGGCCGCGATGGCCCAAAAATGCCAGGGCCTCTTCCCTGTTGACGCGCGCCTTCAGCTCCATGGGTTGACGCCTCACCGAAGGCCGGCAGCCGCAACCGCTTCGGCGGCGGCGCAGGCGATGTCCGGCTGGTTCATAGCATACACGTGCAGGCCATCGACGCCGTGGCGGCCGAGATCGACCAGCTGGTTGCAGGCGTATTCGATGCCGGCCTGACGCAGGGCCACCGGATCGTCCTCGTACTTCGCCAAAAGCTTGATGATGGGTGCTGGCAGCGAGCTGCCGCAGAGGAACACCATGCGCTGGATCTGCGATTTCCCCAGAAACGGCATGATGCCGCAGGAGATGGGCGCAATGACGCCCGCCGTTTCGGCCGCCTCGCGGAAGCGGTAGAAATCGTCGTTGTTGAAGAACAGCTGGGTGATGAAGAAGTCGGCGCCGGCATCCTGCTTCGCTCGCAGATGGCAGATGTTCTCGCGCGGATCCAGGCAGTCGATGTGCCCTTCCGGATAAGCCGCCGCGCCCACGCACAGACCAGCAGCCTTCAGGCGCGGGATAAGCTCGAAAGCGTAGCGGAAATCGGCTGGCTCCTGACCGGGCATAAGGTCGCCGCGCAAGGCGAGCACCGATTCAACGCCGGCCGCGCGCAGGGCCTCCACTTCCGCCGCCACCGAGGAGGCCGTAGCGCTCACGCAGGTGAAATGGGCGACGGAGGGAATGGCAGCCTCCTTCTGGACAAGCTCGGCGATGGACACCGTTTGGCCGCCGCGCCCGTTGCCGCTGCCCCCCGCCGAGCAGGTCACCGAGACGAAATCGGGCGATGCAGCTCGCAGCCCTTCCACGACCTCGCGAGCCGCGTCCAGCGTGAGCTGGCCCTTCGGCGGAAACATCTCTACCGAGAAGGGGATGCGCCCCGCGCGGCTTTCGGGCGCTTCCGCACAGGCTGCGCCAGCCTCTGGGGCTGCGACCACGCGCGCGGCGCGACTTCCTTCGAAAATACGGGCAACGGTTTCCATGAACGGCGTGTCTCTTTCCTCGTGCGAATCTCCTGCGCGTCGCGCGTATCTCCAGCATGTCGCGCGCGCCAAATCTTCCACGCGCTATTATAGAGAGGAACCGGCCTTTACGCCCGAGCCTATCGCTCGCTGGATAGGCAAACAAGCGATGGAGGGCCATGGCATTTCTCGAAAGGAGCCCGGCTGTGCGCATCGGCATCATCTCGGACACCCACGGCTCGCTGGACCCGCGCGCCTATACGGCGCTGGCGGATTGCGACCATATCATCCACGCCGGCGACATTTGCGGACCGGCCATTCTGCGCGAGCTGGAAACGCTGGCGCCGGTCACGGCCGTGCTCGGCAACAACGACTTCGACGAGTACGGCAGCGAGGTGGGGCATTTCGCGCACCCGGTCTTAGGCGGCGTGCGCTTCCTCGTGGGCCACAAGCCGGGTGATGTGCGCGTGAGCTTCGCCGGCTCGGCGGCACTCGCCCCCGGCGACCCGCTGCCCGATGTCATCGTTCACGGGCATACCCACGTACCCGAACTCGTGGTCGGCCCCGCGGCGCGGCCCGCGAGCATCTATTTGTGCCCCGGCGCCGCGTACCGCCCCCGCAGCGATTTCGGCCGCACCATCGCGAAGATGGACGTGGAAGACGGCCGCATCCGGCACACCTGGATAGAGAACCTCGACGGGAAAGTGCTGTTAGAGGCTTAGGCGACCTACTCTTCCAGCAACCACTTCCAAGCGGGCCGCACGGAGATGCAACCCGCAGGCGTTTCGATATCTCGTTCTTCGTCGAAGGTCACGATGAGCGACTGCGCGCAGCCGAAACGTTCCATGGCCTCCTCAAGTGCCGCCACCTCGCGGGCCTGCGTTTTCGGTTCGCTCATATCAAGGCAAACCTGCACGAGCACGGACGCCTCATCCAGCGTGGCGTCACCTTCGACGAAGTCGACTTCCTTGCCCGAAGCGAGTTTGAGCATGGCGATATCTCCCAGCCTTCCGCTGCGTCGCCGACGCCGTAGCTCCAGATACACCGCCGTCTCGAAGGCGAAGGCGAGGCCGTCGGCCGTCGCAACGGAGGACGCCCAGTACAGCCCGGGGTCGGCTGCATATATCTTCAAACCGCCCAGGCGAATCTTCTGGGCCGAATAGCCGAAATCGTACACCTGGTACACCAGATGCGCATCTTCGAAGGCGTCGATCAGTTCCGTGATCGCGGCGCGTCCCGAAGTGTACCCCATCTCCTTTGCCTTGTTGCTCAGCCGTGAGACAGAGACGTCCCGCGCACTTGAGGTGAGCACCGAGCGCGCCACCGAACGGGCATAGGCGGCGTTGGAGAAATCGAAGCGCTCCACAACATCGCGCGCGACGGTCAGCTGCGCATAGCCCTGCAAAAGCTGGGCCCGTTCGAGATCGTCGAGCCCCTGCGCGGCAGGAAAGCCACCCTCCGTGAGGTAATCGCGCAGCGCTTTCTTCAGGGAAGAAGCCAGCACGCGGCTGTCGAGGGAACGGTGCGGATCGGGCTCGAGACCGTGGCAGCGCAGATATTCTCGGAAGCTGTACGGTAGAAGTTCGTAGGAGATGGACCGGCCCCGAAACTCCGTCGCCACGTCTTCCGACAGCATGCGCGACGACGACCCTGTCACGAAAAGGGCCACCTTCTCGGTGTCCAAAATGCGTCGCACGACTACATCCCAGCCGGGGGCGTCTTGAACTTCATCGAGAAACACATAGGCACCCTGGGTGCGGGCCTCCGGATTCATCTCGTAGAACGTTTCCAGCACATCGCTCACGATAGTTGGCGGGTAAGGTCGAAGGCGATCATCGTCGAAGTTGAAGTAGCAGATGCGTGAGGCGTCAACCCCTGCTGCTTGCAACGCAATGATCTCCTGGTACAGACGGAACGTCTTGCCCGAGCGCCGCATGCCAACGACCACTTTGGCCGTTGAGCCCACTTTGGGAACAGGGAGCTTTCCGAGCGAAAGATCGCGTGGCACGAGATCTTGGGCAATGTTGGGCAGCACATGTTCCGAAAAATCAGTGATCAAATAGCGAATAGTTGTCTTCAGGTCTTCCATGGGCACCTCTGCATAGGACAATAAACTGTCAAAAATTTTAACAGATTTTCCCATAAACTGTAAAAATTTTTGACAGTTTTAGACGCCGAGGCCTACGGTGAGATGGCTCATGTAGAAGGTGAAGCGCATAAGGAAGAGGGCGGTGAAGACGAGGGTGCTGGCAGCGGCGAGGTGAGCGAGGGGGCGGAGACGCGCGCCCTGGGCCTCGGCGCGCCAGGCGAGGATGAGGGCGCCGGCGGCGAGCAGGGCGAAGGCCGCAAGGTAGACCGGATAGCCGGCCACGAGGCTGGCGGCGGAGACGAGCTCGTTTTCGATGTCCTGCAACTGGAAGCCAAGGACGGCGTACACGGCGACATTGGCCACGCAGGCCGCCGTCGCGAGGGCGAGCAGGACATGCGCGCCGCGGCGACCGGGGTCATAGTCCGCCAGGGCGAAACCAGCAAGGGCCAGCAGCGGGCCGCCGAACAGCGCGTTCAGTATGAGACTCACGGGCACCAGCGGCAAACTCCACGTGAGGATGGTGTCTACGTTGTAGGCGAAGGCCACGGCCACCACGAAGACGATGATGGCGACGTCGATGACCACCAAAAGCCCCCGCTGCAGCCCGACACGCGGGTGCTCAGCGAACGAGTACAGCCAGAACATCCCTGCCAGCGCAAGGAAGATCACAGCCGCAAATACCTCGGTGGACAGCGGGCTTCGGCCCACGCCGGTAAACACGTACAGCGCATTCGACGGATTCCCCAGGTGCGTGGCCGAGGCGATAAGCCCCACCATGGCGATGACAAGCGGCAGGCAGGACCACTGGTTCAGACGCCGGGCCGCCTCGCCCCGCGCTCGGCCCGCGAGCACCGGCAGTCCCATGATGAGATAGGCCAGCGCGCCCGAGGGAGCCAAAGTCGTGAAGAGCACGAGGGTGATTTCGCCGAACGCGAGCGAGAAGCCGTCCACGAGATGCCCTAGCGGTAGAAACGGGGCAGCGTGACCTCAAGGCCGCGCGCTTCCTGCAGGCCGAGCAGCGTGGAGCGAGTCAGCGCGGCGAGGCCCCGGTAGAAGGGATGGTCAGCCGCCTCCTCCAAAGCTTCCAGATAGTGCGGCGCCCAGGTGAGCAGATGGTCACGCAGGTACTCGTCCACCAGCTCGGGACGTTCTTCGGCCAGATAGGCGAGCAGCGCCAGCATAAGGCCGATGTGGTCTTCGGGCGTGCGCTCGTCGGTGGTGCGCGCCACGCCGACACGGCGCATCCAGGCGCGCAGGGCGAGGGTGTCCTCGCCGAACACGACGCACTCGCGATCGGTGTACACCGAGCCCCAAGGCGGCGCCGGCAGATGCCCCGGCCCCACGAACAGGCGCCGGTACTCCCAGACAAGCTCCTCGTTGTCGGCTCCGGCGGCCAGGCCCTCGCGCATCAGCGCCAAGGCGTCGGCAGCC
>CABSMC010000101.1 GCA_902478715.1 uncultured Adlercreutzia sp. | reverse complement strand
CTGCCGCACTCGCCCATGTGAGCCATAGCATCTAGCAGCTCCGCGCGCTCGGCCAGGTAGGGCATCTCTTCCAGCTCGTCCGCGTCGATCTCGGTCGGGCGCAAGCACACGATGTTCGCGCTCACCTTGTCGGCACGGCGCAGGAAGCGGGAGTCCCATTCGCAGGCGGTCATAGCGAGCGCGAAGGAGGCCATCTGGGCGGCGCGGGGGTCTATCTCGCAGCCAGTGAGGTTGTTCTGCAGGATGAGGCGCGGGATGTCGCGACGAACATGGCCGGCCTCCTCGTACATGGCGGCGAGGAGCTTAAAGGCGTAGATGAGGATGTGGCCAGAGCCGCAGGCGGGGTCGATGACCTTGAGGGATTCGGGGGCGACTGTCGCATGGGGCGCCTCCGGTTGGGAGGGGCGGCCGAGGTCGCCCCCTACGGGACGTGTTCCGGAGTCAGCGACGGCGTCTTCCACGCCCAGATCATCGGGGATGTAGTAGGGCATTTGGTCGGCAAGGCGGCTGTCAGGGTGGGACTGGATCCAGAGGCGGCCGAGGGAGTTCTCCGTTAGGTAGCGGACGATCCAGTCGGGGGTGAACAGCTGGGTGGCCGGAGCGATGGAGGCGGCGTCGGCCTTGCTTCCCTTCTTGAAACTGGCGAACACCTCGTCCTTGCGCTCGCTCACGTAGTACTGGTACATCCAGCCGACGATTTCCACGCCCTCGCGCCAGTCGTCCTCGGGAATGTCGTCCACCAGCCGTTGCACGACGCCGCCCTGGCGCAGCAGGCCCTCGGGAAGCAGCAGTTCCATGGCGGCGCCCACCGGCTCGAACACATCGGGCAGGCAGGCCGCCAGCTCGCGGCACTGGGCCAAGAACAGGCAGCGGAACAGCGCCTCGTCGTCGGATGAGCTCAGAAGTTCGCTCACCTGGGCCACGTCAAGCCCCTCGATGGACACGTCCAGCGCCTCACGCAGCACCTGGGGGCGAAACGCGCCGTCCTCGGCGGAGAGCACGCGCACATGGCTGAAAAGCCGGTCGTTCAGCTCCATAAAGCGAATGGCGATGAAGCGATTGAACCAGGTGTAGGCCGCCTGATCGACGAGGTTCTCGTAGGCCTCCTTGTAGCCTGGAGCGTCGGCCGTCCCCAATCGACGGATAAGGTCAGCACGCTGGCGGCGCTCGTCGGCCGAGAGGGGCCTGCCCTCAATGGCGTCCGCAATCGCGGGGTCGTAGTCGTCCTCGCGAATGCCGTAGCGCATCGCCTGCAGGGCAACCTGGCCCATGAGCTCGCGACGGGCCCAGATGCAGAAGTTCTTGATGGCGGTATCGTGCACGGTGACTCCTCCCCTAACGCACGCTGATGGAATCGTTGTCGGCCAAGGCGTCGATGAGCTTCTTGCGGATGGCCTCCACATAGGCGTCGATCTCTTCCTCGGAGGCGAGGCGCGTGGCACGGCACAGGTCGCGGCGCTCGATGGTCTTGGTGCGCGGGCGGCGTGGGGCCGAAGCCGGCTGGGACGTTCCCTCAGGTTGGGAGGGGCGACCGAGGTCGCCCCCTACGGAGAATGGTTCCGGGGCGGAAGTTGCTCCTGGAATGGGATTCTTGATGGTCACGTCCTCCTCTTTGCGGATGCGCATCGCCTCCTCGCGGGCGGCGGCTTCGCGAGCTTCTTCGATGGCGCGGTCGATGGAGGCGAGCTTGGTCTGGCGCCACGTGTCCAGCTGGGTGGTATAGGCATCCAGCTGAGCGCGAGCGCCGGCAGAGAGCACATTGCCCTTGCGGGCGGCGAGCTCCCGCTCGATGGCGTCCATGAAGCCGGCGGGCAGTTCGGCACCCTCGGCGTAGTCTCGGATCTCGGCCATAGTCGCTTCCATGGAATCCAGCAGATCGGACCGGCCCACGCGCACCACCTCGTCGTGGGCGCGGCGCACGGCATCGCCCAAAGCGGTCAGCTCGCTGATGCGGCCGTAGGGCGCCGGCGCACTCAGGATTTCACCGATCTTCGCCAATGCATCCTGGGCCTCACGGGAATCAACCAGGTAGACGCCCTCGGCCGCCATGGCCTCCTGCAGCTTCGCCGCCGCATCGAACAGGCGCTGCTGGTTCGGGAAGAAGCCGCGCACGGCCTCGGCGTTCTCGGCCCAGTCGAGCAGCTCGTCGCCGGCGTCGGTGAGCGCCTTCAGGAAGGCCACCTCGTCGGCCCGGCTCTGCAGGATGCCGCTCGCCAGGGTAAGCCCTTGCTCCACCAGGGCACGGCCCGGGTACTCGCGCTGGCTGTACTCGTCTTTCAGAAGACCAGCGGCCCAGGCTTTTTGCTCCTCCAGCACCTCCCCCACCATGCGCACGAGGCCGTCGATGTCGTCGGGGGCCGAAGGCGCGCCGGGCAGCTCGCGCAAAAGCGAGCGGGCGCCGTTCACGAGCGTGGCCGAGGGCAGCTGGCGCTTGGCGATGGCGAGCGCGTCGGCCCCCTTACCTGCCAGGTTCTCGGCGATGCGCTTGCGCTCGTTGGGGTCGGAGGCGTTCAGCGTCTTGCCGGACAAGCGCGCGCTCGCCTGCCCCTCGGCCAAAAGCCGCGCCACCACGGCTGCCACATCGACCTCGCGCCAACCAAAGGGGCGTCCGGCAAAGTGCCGCTGCAGGTCGCCCATGGTGGTATCCAGGTGCAGACGGCCCTGGTTGTCCAGGTAGGTCTCCACCGCTTCCACGGCCCGTTCGTTGGCGCCGTCGGTGCCGGCCAGCACCCCCTGGGCCGTGCCGGCCAGAATCGCGATGACGTCCGCCGCGCCCGCCGCTGAAGCCGTGATGTAGTCGGCTTTGGTGTACACCGAGCTCACCAGCTCGTCCAAGGCACCGTCAAGCGTCGCCTTCGCCGTGCGGCCGCCCAGGGCTCGACGATCCACCATGCGCCCGCTCACGGCCACGCGGGCCTCGCCCAGGGCCTCTTCCAAATATTCCTGGGCCTCCTTCTTGTTGCGGGCGGCCTCGGCCTGCTTCCCCTTGATGATGTTCTGCCTCGAGGGTGAGAGCGCCGGCACGTTCTGGGTGTTCACGTACTTCTTGATGCGGGCGGCATTCATGAGCGCCTCGTAGTAGCGGTCGTCGCCCTCGGGCAGCACCACGAGCGCCTGGTCGGTAGACTTCAGCGCCAGGGTGCCGTCGTCGGCCTCCGACAACTCCGGCAGCCCCACGGTGACGACGTTCAGTTTCATGCCATTTTGGGACTGCCCGTATATGGTGTCGTCCACGAAGCGATCGAAGGCGAAGTCGTTGGCACCCTTGCGGTACTTGCGCACGGTGTACAGACCGTCGAAGACGATCTTCTTGATCTCCTCGGTGATGGCCGCCGCATCGATGCGCGTGTCCTTGATCTCGCGGGCGACGTCCTGCTCCTCATCGGTGAGGAAGTGGTAGGCACCCCCGTTGCGCGCCACGTATTTCTCGCCCACGAGCCTATCGAGCGACCCCTTCACCGCCTCGCGCAGGACGATCTTGTCGGCGCCCATGTCGTCCACCATGAGGATGGCGACGTTACCCACCGTGGGCTTGATGTCGTTGAGGTAGCGGATGAGGTAAAGCGTTTTGAGCACCCTCACGTCGTCGGGCACGAGTCCCGCGTCGCCCTCGGCGGCCCGGGTGGCGCGCTCGATCACCTGGCGGATGCCATGCTCCAGGAAGGTGGCAATAGTGTCGTAGAAGCGCCACAGGGGAACGAGCGCCGTGCTCTCGCGCTCCTGCACCTTCTGGGCCGCCTCTTGAAAGCCCGACAGCATGCTGCGCTCGCCGCCGGAAAGGTGCTTGCCAGAGTTGCCGTGCTTGCGGATTTCCGCCAGCACGCTGGGCATGATTTTGAACTGGTAGTCGACGAACGGGTAGGTGGCCGCGAAATCGGCCGGGCCCGTGTACCCGCGCAGGTCGGACTGGCTGTCCTCGAAGGCGAACAGGTTCTTCAGCACGGCAGACTGCTCGTCGTACTCGGCCGCGAGCACGGCCCGGACGGCGTCGGTCTTCTCCAGCACGCGACGCTTGATGACCTCGTCGGCGCTGGAGGACGACAGCGACAGCCGCGTGTTGAAGCGCCCCTGGATCTTCGAGAAGTCGTTGCCGGCCACGCGGGTGACCTCATCGATGGCCTCCTGGCTCGTCACCATGACCCACACGCGCCCCGCCGCCTTCGCGCCCAAATCCTCCACGATGGTCTGCAGGTTCAGCATGAGGTTCACATCCCCGCCGATGAACTGTCCCACCTCGTCCACCATGAACAGCAGGCGGAACTGCCCGCCGCACTCCTTGGCGCGGCGCGCGGCGTAAGCAGCGATCTCGTCGGTGAGGCGATCAGGCGAGATGGCGGCCGTCTCCGTGCCGTCGAACCAGTGCTGGGCGGCCTCGCGGCTCATGCCGAGCACCTCCTGCATCACTTCCACGACGTCGTCCTCGAACAGCAGGTAGTTCGGGCGGTCCGCCAGCCAGTCGCCGCCGTTGATGCGGGCGAAGGCGGTGCGGAACTCGTCAGTCTTGCCCTGGCTTTCCACGAACTGCTCCATGCGGGCGAGTTTCAGATCCTCCCCGTAGAAGCCCAGATGCTCGTAGAACATGCGGGCGAAGGTGAGAAGCAGGGCCGTCTTCGCCTCGGCGCCGCCCCTCCACTGACCGCCCTTGGAATCGATGTTGAACAGGATGGACTCGGTGGGCACGGCGGCCGCGCGCTGCATGCGGGAGTACACCATAGGGTCGGCCACTTTGCCGTCGAAGAGCTTCACGGCGGGAACACCACCCACCTCGCGGTTCGAGAGCAGATAGCTGAGCATCTTCAGGAAGTGCGATTTGCCGCTGCCGAAGAAGCCTGATATCCACACGCCCACTTTGTCGGTGGGCACGTCGATAGCGCGGTCGTAGGCTTCGAAGAAATCCGCGAAGTGGCGCTGCAGCTCGTTGGTGACCACGTACTCGGACAGCTCCTGCTGGATGGAGGCGGCATCGTCCTGGGCCACCTTGATGACGCCGTTGATAGGGCGGTTGATGTCCTTGGCGAAGAGCTTGCTGATTTGCATGGGAGGCCTTCCTGGATCGGGGGTGGATGAGATCGGAGATGCGTCGTTGGTCGCGGCACCTACACCAAGTTGAACGCTCGGTAGTAGTTGCCGTCCTCTAGGCCGCGGCCGGACACGCCGGCGAACAGGCGCATGGACTGGCCGTCGTAGAGACCCGGATAGGCCACCACCAGCGGCACGTCGGCGAACAGGTGCTGGATGTTGTCGAGCAGCGCGTGGGTGCGCAGGTGCGGGTACACCTCGCCGACGCCGGTGATGAGCACCACATCGCCCGGCTCATGAGGGCCGTAGTCGAGGGCTTCGGCGAAGGCGTCCAGCGAGGCCGTCTTGCGCAGCTGCTCGACCAGGGCGGCGGTGCCCCGCTTGGCCTCCATGCGCGGAATGGCCGCGCTCACCCGGCGCTCGTCGCAGATGGCGAGCAGCAGGTCGTAGAGGTTGCGCTCAATGAGGCGACACGGCAGCGCGCCGTTCTCGCTATCTCGCACGAGACGGCTGACGGCGTCGCGCAGCTCCAGTTCCAAGACGGGGTCGTAGCAGAAGAGATAGATGCCCACCTCGTTGCCCAGCCCGCGGTTAGCGAGGAAGTCGGGGTCAGCGAGGCGGTCGCGCAGGACTTCCTCGCGCTGGGCGAGGTCTTCCCGGGCAGCTTTCAGGTTGGCGGGAGACGGGGCCATTACAGCACCTCCGTAACGTTGAAGGCGGCGAGCCACTGCTGGTCGCCGTTGCGGTAGAACGTGTCCTCAAGGGCCGGATCCATAAAGAAAGGCAGGAGTTCTTCCGAATTGGTGTCGGCCAGCATCCCCGCGCCGGCAAGCGCCTCGCGCAGCACGCCGGCGATGCGCTTGACGGTGGATTCCGTCCAGGGCTCGGCGTCCGCACGGCGCTCGGCCTGGTAGCGGGTGATGAAGGCGTTCGTGTCGGCATGGGTGAGCGAGTAGTCGAGGGTACGGAAACGCGGGGCTATCTCCTGCATCATGAACTCGCGCACGAGCGGGTAGACGCGCATCATGGCATAGAGGTTGATAACCGCCGCATGCTCCTTAGGGCCGCGGGCGGCCAGGCCCACCAGCCCCTCGTCGTTCAGGGACGCGAGACGCAGCAGCATAGTGCGCGCCATGCGGGCGGCGTTCGAGAGCGTGGGGTACTGGAAGAGATTCTCCGATACGGCGCGTTCGACGATCTCGTCGTCCGAGACGCCTTCGAACCTCAGTTTCGCGACGAGCCGGAACTCCCGCAACGAGAAATGCTCCCGCGAAAGCGACCCGTCCTTGCGCCTTGCAATGGAGTTGCGTTTGGCGACTGCGCTCATGCCCGTCTCCTCCCAGACAGAAATTGGGCAGACGGAAGAGTATTGTCATTCAGATTTGTCTCGTCATGTTGCGCAACAAATGCGAGTAATGCCCGATGAGAAGCTTGCGGAGTACCCCCGATCATCTTCCCAGCACTGCCATCGATCAGTCGGCGTGGAGACTTTATGGACGCGTTTTTCGAGTGGACCTGGGCGACGGATTTCAGACGCAAAAAGAAGCCCCACGGGGCGCTTCGGACTATATCGTGCAGCGGGAGATGCTCAAAGGCGAGCACCCCCCCCCCGCAGGCCAATTTCGGGGTAAGGCACGATGCTCCTTAGAGACGTATTGTTCGCGTACTACAGCGTGAAATTCTTCTCGAAAAGAATAGTATCACAAAATCGATAATCGACGCTTTGGGCGTCTCGCGCTCCTCCGATC
>CABSMC010000100.1 GCA_902478715.1 uncultured Adlercreutzia sp. | reverse complement strand
GCTTCCTCCTGGAGGGGCGCGCCGCGTCCGAGGGAGAGGGCGGCCGCGGCTTTATCGATCTGGCAAGCGATGCGGAGGCCGGGCGATGAGCGCAGTTGAAGAGCGTCCGAGCAACTGCCAGTACTGCGGCTACGACTGCGCGGTCATCGCGACGGTGGAGGACGGGCGGGTGACGGGGCTTCGGCCCGACCCGGCGCGCTACCCCTACGGATCGCAGGTCATGGCCGCGTGCAAGCGCTGGCCCATGAACGTGGCGGCGCTCGACGCCCCCGACCGCGTGAACTGGCCGTTGCGCCGCGTCGGCGAGCGGGGGAGCGGGAAGTGGGAGCGCGTGAGCTGGGAGACGGCCCTCGACGACATCGCGGCGCGGCTTTTGGCGCTGGCTGACGAGAGCGGGCCGGAGACGCTGGCGAGCGCCATCGGCGGCCCCCACGCCTCGTTCTGGCCGCTGCACCGCTTCATGAACCTGTTCGGCTCGCCCAACAACATGGGCATCGGGCAGATCTGCTGGAATCCGCGCGTGTGGATGGATATGGTGACGTTTGGCTGGTCGGTCGAGGCCGACATCGTGCCGGGGCTCACCGATTGCCTCGTGCTGTGGGGCACCAATCCGGCGCAATCGGACAACTCCGCGTTCTGGCGGCACATCCGCGCCTACGCCGAGGGCGAGGGTGCGCTTGTGGTGGTCGATCCGCGGAGAACCGAGGCCGCGGCCCTCGCCGACGTGTGGCTGCCCGTGCGCCCCGGAACCGATGCGGTCTTGGCCCTGGGCCTTCTGAACGTCATCATCGGCGAGAGGCTCTATGATGCCTCGTTCGTGGATGCGTGGTGCTCCGGCTTCGACGAGCTGGCGCGCGCGGTGGCGCCGCTTGCGCCCGAGGCCGTGGCGGTGACCTGCGGGGTTCCGGCCGACGATATCCGCCGGGCGGCTCGCCTGTTCGCAACCGGCCGCGCCTCGGCCCTCGTGTCGGGCCGCGGGATCGACCAGATCGGCGCGGCGGTGGCCCCGACCCATCGGGCGCTGTGCTGCCTGCGCGCGATCACGGGCAACGTGGACAAGCCCGGCGCATGCGTGCTCGCCGAGGCGCCCGATTTCACGAGCGAGCTGGCCATGGAGATGAGCGATGCCATGCCCGCGTCCTGCCGCGCGGCGGCGCTTGGCCCCTATCGCACGCCGCTGCAGAGCTATGCCGGCTACGATGCCCTGCGTGCGCTCACCGAGCGCTTGGGACGCACCCCTCCCATGAGGTATCTCACCTCGGCCCATCCCGACCTGGTGCTTCGGGCCATGGAGGAGGGGCGCCCCTATCCCATCCGCGCGCTCATCGTGCAGGCGACCAACCCGCTGCTCACCTACGGCGACACGGCGCGCGTGCGACGGGCGCTCTCGGCGCTCGATCTGCTCGTGGTGCTCGAGTACCGCCTCACGCCCACCGCACAGCTCGCCGACTACGTGCTGCCCATCGCCGGCGCGCTGGAGCGACCGGTTCTGCAGGTGCACGGCGGCATCGCCAATGCGGCCTACGGAGGGCCGGCGGCCGTGGCTCCCTACTACGAGCGCCGATGCGACTACGACGTGTTCTGCGAGCTGGGGCGCCGTTTGGGGCAGGCCGAGTTCTGGCCCGAGGAGACGCTCGAGGACGCGTTCGCGGCGCAGCTCGCGACTGCGGGGCTTACTTGGGAAGAGTTCTGCAGCGAGGGCACCTACTGGCCCCGGCCCGCCTACGCGAAGCACGAGGCGCTCGGAGCGGACGGGCGCCCTGTCGGGTTCGCCACGACGACGGGCAGAATCGAGCTCGCAAGCGAGTTTCTGCCTTTCCACGGCGGCAGCCGCCTGCCCGAGCCCATGCTCGGAGGCCCCGTGGCTCCTCGCCGCTCCCTCATGCTCATCACCGGCGCTCGCAGACAGCCGTATAATGCCTCCATGTACTTCGAGAATCCGCGCTTTCGCGATGGGGCGCCAGCCCCGGAGGCAACGGTGAGCCCGGCCTGCGCCGAGGCGCTCGGGCTTCATGAGGGGGACGCCGTGGAGGTGGCCACCGATGCGGGGACGGCCCGCTTCGTCCTTGCGGTGGCCGCCATGCGCGACGATGTGGTGAGCGTGGATTACGGTTGGTGGCATCCCGAATGGGGTGCCGACGAGCGCTTGGGCGGCATGGACGAGTCGAATGCCAACCACCTGACCCGCTGCGAGGTGGCCGAGCCCATGATCGGCAGCTGGTCCTACAACGCCATTCCGTGCGATTTGCGGCTCTCGGAAGAGCCGCTGAGCTGGGTTTCTAAGAACGACTGCGTGTCGAAGAAAGGATAGACATGACGACGAAAAAGCACGCCCTGCTGATTTTCAGCAAGCCCCCCATCCCCGGCATGGTGAAAACGAGGCTCACGCGCGAGCGCGGCGGCATCCTCACCAACGAGCAGGCCGCCGAGTTCTTCCGCCGCAGCCTCTACGACGTGAGCGAGCTGTGCATGCACGCGCTCATCGAGCTGCAGCGCGAGAACGACGCGCGCCTGGCCGCCGATCCGGACGCCGATGCCGTCACCTACGACTTCTTCGTGTCCACCACGCCGGCCGACAACGTCGAGGCGATGCGCGAGACCTACGACGCCATAGGACCTTGGCCCATGGAGGTGCACTACCTGACCGACGCCGGCGCCACCTTCGACGACCACTTCGACGACGCGTTCTCCCAGCTGTTCGCCTTGGGCTACGAGTCGGTGGTCTCGGTGGGAGGCGATATCCCCACGCTGCCGAAGAGCCATATCACCCAGGCGTTCCAGTGGCTCGACTACTTCCAGTCCCTCGGCACGCCGGGCTTCGTGCAGGCGCCGTGCCAGGAGTGCGGCACCTCGCTGGTCGGCTGGAGCGCGAACACGCCCATGGACAACCAGGGCGTCTACTACAACACCTGCGGCCGGGCGGCGCTCGACGCCTACGTGGAGAAGCTCAAGGAGACCGGCGCCCCGTCGGCCTACCTCATGCCGGTGGCCGATGTGGACGAGGGCGGCGATTTGGCCCACGCCATCTCGTGCCTGCGCGCCATCGAGGAGGCCTCGCCCGCCCAGGGGCTGTTCGTGCCGCAGCGCGTGATCGACTGGATCGACTTCATGGGCTTCAAGGTGACCACGCCGCCCAACGAGAACCACGATCCCAGGCAATATATTGATAAGTAGGACGCCATGGAAGAGACGCTGATTGACAAGACGATCGCCCTGTGCCCGGAGTGCTTGGCGCCGCTGCCGGCGACCATTTCGGCCGACGGGGAGGGCGTCGTCTGGATGGATCGCACCTGCGAGGAGCACGGGCGCACGCGCACGCGCATCTGGCCCGATGCCGAGCATTACCGCTGGTTGCAATCGCTGGCCCTTCCCAAGACGCCGCCGCGCGCGAACTGCGCGGCCGGCGCCCCGTGCCCTCTGGGCTGCGGCACCTGCTCGCGCCACGAGCGGCGCGGCACGCTCCTCGAGATCGAGGTGACCCGCGCCTGCAATCTGCACTGCCCGGTGTGCTTCATGAGCGCGGAAGACCCCACGGGAGACCCGAGCCTGGAGGAGATCGCCGCCATGTACGAGGTCATCGCTGATGCCGTGGGCACCGATGGGGCCGTGCAGCTCACCGGCGGCGAGCCGACCTGCCGCAAAGATCTGCCCGAGATCATCCGCATGGGGCGCGAGAGGGGCTTTTGGGGTATCGAGGTGAATACCAACGGCCTGGTCATCGCGAGCCGTCCGGGCTATTTGGAGACGCTCGTGGAGGCGGGGCTCACCGGCGTGTATTTGTCCTTCGACGGGCTTTCCGGCGATGTCTACGAGGCCACGTGCGGGCGCGACATTCTTGATGTGAAGTTGCGCGCTATCGAGCGGTGCCGCGAGGCGGGCATCCAGGTGGTGCTCTCGGTCGCCGTGCTCTCCGGCGTGAACGACGGGCAGCTCGGCGATCTTCTGCGCTTCTCGCTGGAAAACGCCGATGTGGTGGCGGGGCTTGCCCTGCAGCCCGCCTTCACCTCGGGCCGTTTCGAGGCCGATCGCGAAGGCGCCCTTACGGCGGGCGATGTCATCTTCAAGATGGCCGAGCAGTCCGAGGGTCTCATTGAGGCGCGCGATTTTTGGCCGCTCGGCTGCTCGAACCCGCTGTGCGACACGGGTCTGTTCCTCGTGCGCGACCATCGCGGCGCCGATGAGCGGTACCATCCGTGGGGCTTCTATCCCGCGACCAAGGTGCTCACCTACGACGAGTACCGAAAGGCCTACAATCCCGACAGCCCGCAAGGGTCGGTCATTCCCGACATCTTGGCGTCGCGCGGCGTGCCCGTCGCCGACGGGCTGTCCATCATCGTCATGAACTACATGGACGCCAACACCATGGACATCCAGCGCATGCGCGAGTGCTCCATGATGGTGACGGTGCCCGACGGGCGGGCCATTCCGTTCTGCTCGTACCATTTGACCGACGGCGCCGGCCGCCGTGTGTACGCCCCCTGGTGCAAAGAGGAGCTGAGGAATCGATGAGCGAGAGAATTGCGCTTCACGAGGGCGCCATGGAGGTATCCGACGCCGCCGGCATGACCGACGCGAGCGGCGTGAGCCATCGGGTGCGCTTCAACGAGGATCTGTGCACCGGCTGCGGGCTGTGCGAGGCGTTCTGCCCCATGGAGGTCATCGCCATGGAGGAGGGCGCGCCGCGCGCCGTGCACGCGGAGGCCTGCTGGGGCTGCGAGACGTGCTCGGGGCAGTGCCCCACGCACGCCATCCGCATCGAGGCGACCGCGCTGGCGGCGCCGACGACCGACGAGGAGCCGGCGCCCCCGCTCGCCGAAGAGGTGCGCGAACAGTACCGCGAGTGGGCCCGCGTGCTGCGCGAGGTGCTGGGGCTGCGCTGGCACCCGGTGGCCGTCTCGCTCATTCGCGAGGGGGAGCCCCTGCCCGATGTCCCGCTGCCCGAGGAGCGCCTGCGCTACTGCCAGGCCCTCATGGCCGCCCGCCGGGGCCGCGCCCTCATGATGCCGGCGAACCGTCACGCGTGCCCCGACGGCACGTCCATTCTCGGTCTGTCGCCCATTCCGAAGAAGCTCGCATCGGGCGAGCTGTACATCTTGTTCCACAAGCTGGACTCGGTGGAGGCGGCGCGTCGCATGGTGTCCGAGCGGCCGAGTCTGCCGCCGCGCTCGGTGCGCGCCACGGTGACGTGCCCCTTGGACGATCCGCGCTGCGAGGCCGAGGTGGTGGCCGTCATCGGCACGCCCGAGCAGATGATGTGGCTCTCGATGGCCACCTCCTACTACACGGGGCACCGCCACGACTTCCACGCGTCGGGCTACAACGCCCAGTGCGTCGAGACGACGCTCATCCCGCTCACCTCCGGCGAGATCAACATCTCGTTCGGCTGCTACGGGTGCCGCGCCTCGTCGGATGTGGACGACAGCCTCATGATGATGGGCATCCCCGTGACTCTCATGGACGAGGTGGTGCGGGGGCTGCGCGAACTGGGGCGCCGCGCCATTCCGCAGTCGCGCGACAAAGTGTACCTGCCGCCGTTCTAGGAGCGTTGCGATGCCAAATGTGCCTTTCACGTTGCGAGATGCCCGCGAGCCCGATCTCGCTTATCTGAACGCCTATGCCGCCGCCGAGGGCATGGATGACCTTCCGTCGGCCGAGAACGTGCGCGTCGCCGTCAACGGGGACGACGTGCCCGTCGGCTTTCTGCGCCTGCAGCAGGGGAGCAACGGCGCGGCCCATGTGAACCCGGTGGTTTCCTGCGCGACGTGGCGCGGATGGGGCGTCGGGCGCGCGCTTGTGGAAGAGGCGCTGCGATCCTGCGGCGAGCTTCGCCTCGTGGCGCGGGGCGCTTCGGTGCCGTTCTACCGTGCCCTGGGCTTCGAAGAGCTGCCATGGGACGCCATCGCCCCGGAAATCGCCGTCGACTGCGACGGCTGCGAGATGTATGGGGAGTGCCGTCCTCTCCCCATGGGAAAGAGGATGCGATGAGCTGGAGCACTGCCTTTGAAGTTGTATCGGCCGCCGCCGCAACGTGCCGCGGCTGCGGTGCCTGCGTGCCGCGCTGCGAGGTGCTCGCCTGCGCCGGCGGCGCGGATGTGCCGCTGAGCGTGGGGGAGGTGGCCACTGCCTTCGCCGATGCGGCGGCGGGACGGGGCGACGAGGCGGCGCGCACGGCTGTCGCCTCGCTTGCCGCCGAGCGAGGCGAGCTCGTCTTGGCCGCACGCCGCTGCTGCATGGACGGCTTCTGCACCCTGGGCTGTCCCGACGGCATCGACGCCCGGGCGGTGTTCTCCGCCCTGCGGGTGCTCTTGCACGAGGCCGGTATTACGGGCGACGACGGCTTCACGATGACCCGGGTCGATCGGGAATGGCACATCTTCTCGGCCTACCGGGCCGTGCACGGCATCTTCTACAACGATCTGCCCTCGCTGGAGAACGCGCGCGAATGGGGGGCCGACACGCTGTTCTTCCCCGGTTGCTCGCTTGCGAGCTATGCCCCCGAGCTCACCCGCGAGGTCTTCGCATGGCTGCAAGAGCGGGGGATGGCGGTGGCCCTGTCGGTCGATTGCTGCGGAAGCCCCCTGCGCTCGGGCGGCTTCGCCGATCGCTGCGAGGCCCACAAGGCGGCACTGGTTGGTCGCGCTCGCGAGGCGGGGATCAAGCGCGTGGCGTTCGTGTGCCCGGGCTGCCGCGACGAGTGGGAGGCGACGGCGGGCGCCGAGGCGTTCGAGCTCGTTGCGCTGCCCGAGCTTCTGGCCGCCGCCGGCGCGCGTCCGCGTCCCGAGAAGGTGGCGGCTCTGGCCGGCTGCGACGATCCGGTGCTCGCGATGCTCGACTCCTGCCACGATAGGGACGGGCGCTTCGGAGGGCCCCTGCGCCGCATCTTCGCCGACGGACGCACGGTGGAGCTTGCCCATCACGGGAAGAGCGCTCTGTGCTGCGGGGCCGCCGGCGCCGTGTCGCTGGTCGACCAGCCCCTGTGCGATGCCCGCGCCCATCGCGTGCTCGACGAGGAGCCAAGGCAGGCCGGCGCCGATCTCGTGGTGACCAACTGCCCCACGTGCGCCTACACCTTTGCCGCCACGCGGCGCGCCGACGCGGCGGCAAAGGTGTAGGCC
>CABSMC010000099.1 GCA_902478715.1 uncultured Adlercreutzia sp. | reverse complement strand
GTGCGCGGCCGCCGGCCTGCGCGGCGAGACGGGCACCGTCATCGTCGCCGACTAGTGCAGTTCAGGCAAGACGCCCCTTCATTTTTCGGCAGAAATTGCGATTGTTAGCAACGTTGCCGACTTGCAGTTTGGTTCAGAAGGGCGTTGAGTTGCTTAATGCCTTAGCGTCTGCGCTCTTTTATGAAGAATGCCCCGGTGGAACCAGGGCATTCTTCATGCATGTACGAGAAAAGGGGCTTCTTTCGATCCGAATTGCCCCATCGCTTTTGCGGGAGGGGGGTGCTCCTTGCTAACAATCGCAATTTCTGCCAAAAAAGCGCCACCTGAATGTTCCAGAGGTGCTTGAGGGGCGCCATCGGCGACTCGCCCCGCCAGAGTGCGCGCCACGAGAAGGGTGCGGCATGGATTAGCCCTCCGCGCGCAGGAAGGCCTCGTAGCCGCGACGAGCCTCGTAGATGTCGGCCTTGCTCGTGACTTCCCAGGGGGAGTGCATTGAAAGCACGGGCACGCCGGAGTCGATGACGTCCATGCCGTACTTCGCGGGGATGTAGGCGATGGTTCCGCCGCCGCCGGCGTCCACGCGGCCCAGCTCGGCGGTCTGGAAGCTCACGCCCGCGTCATCCATGATGCGGCGCACGAGCGCGACGTACTCGGCCGAGGCGTCGTTGGAGCCGCTTTTGCCCCGCGCGCCGGTGTACTTGTTGAACACGAGGCCGCGGCCCAGATAGGCGGAGTTCTTCGCCTCGAAGACGCTCGCGTAGGCGGGGTCGAATCCGGCGGACACGTCCGAGGACAGCATGCGCGAGCGGGTGAGGGCGCGGCGCAGGCGCAGCGGGCTGCTCTCGCCGGCGAGCGCCATGATCTCGGCGATGGTGTTCTCGAAGAACATCGAGGCCATGCCGGAGGCGCCCACGCTGCCGATCTCCTCCTTGTCCACCAGCACGCAGACGGCGGTGCGGGCGGGGATGTCGTCGCCCAAGGCCAGCTGGGCCGCAAGGGAGGTGTAGGCGCACACGCGGTCGTCCTGGCCGTAGCCGATGACCATGGAACGATCGAAGCCGAGGTCGCGGGCGCGGCCGGCGGGCACCACCTCCAGCTCGGCGGAGAGGAAGTCCTCCTCGGCGATGCCGTACTTGTCGGCCAGAAGCGCCAGCACGTAGGCCTTCACGGGATCTTTTGGGGCGTCAGCGCCCTCGGCTTCCTTGGAGTCGGAGGGGTCGGCGGTGTTCGCAAGCGGCCGGTTGCCCACGAGCACGTCCAAGTCCTCGCCTTCCACGACCTTCGAGCCCTTCTTGTCCATCTGCTGGGAACCCAAGTGGGGGAGCAGGTCGGTCACGCAGAACACCGGGTCAGCCGGGTCGTCGCCGATGTTCACCTCCACCACCTCGCCATCGGTTTTGGCCACCACGCCGTGAAGCGCCAGCGGCAGCGCCGTCCACTGGTAGTTCTTGATGCCGCCGTAGTAGTGCGTGTCCAAAAGCGCGAAGTCGTTCGCCTCGTACAGCGGGTTCTGCTTGATGTCGAGGCGCGGCGAGTCGATGTGCGCCCCCAGGATGTTCATGCCGTCGGAGATGGGCGCGGTTCCCACATGCACGAGGATGACGGCTTTGCCCTGGGCACAGGCCCACAGCTTGCTGCCCGGGCCCACCGGCGTGCCGGCGGCTATGCAATCGGCCAGCGAGTCGTAGCCGGCGTCCTCAGCGGCGGCGATGGCGGCCGCGGCGCACTCGCGCTCGGTCTTGTTCTCGGAGATGAAATCGATGTAGTCGACGGCCAGCGCCTCAAGCTCGTCCAGCGACGCCTCGTCGTACTTCTTCCAAGCCACTTCGCGTTCCACGAAACTTCCTTTCTCTTGTGTGATCGAACACAGTATGAACCAATCTATGGGGAAAGTTCGGAAATTGTTACATCCTGTTTTCTCGATGCGCGGGGCGTGGGCGCCGTACTATAATGACCCAGACATTGAGACGATGTCGTCGATGCTTAAGAAAGGAAGATTCAATGAATCTGCGTGACGTTATCCCCACTGCTGAGAACTCCAGCAACTTCAACGTGGTCCCCGAGTCCATCACCGAGGTGGGCACCACCCTCGAGAACCTGAAGGCCGCCGTGTGTGGCGAGACCGGCGCGTCTGCCAAGTACGCCGCTTGCGCCGCTGCTGCCAAGGAGCAGGGCTTCGACCAGATCGCCCGCCTGTTCGAGGCCACCAGCGCCGCCGAGCAGATCCACATCGGCCTTGAGGCCGGCGTGATCTCCGAGATCGAGCCGGGCTACGAGCGCCCCGCTGCCCCCGTGGCCGAGGGCATCGCCACCGACCTGAACCTCATCGCCGGTGCCCTGGGCGAGATCTACGAGACCTCCGACATGTACCCGAGCTTCATCAAGGTCGCTCAGGAGGAGGGCAACAAGAAGGCCGAGTTCGTGTTCACCCGTGCCAAGCTCGCCGAGGCCGTGCACGCCGAGCTGTACATGGACGCCTACAACAACATCGACGCTCCCACCGACGAGGCCTACTACCTGTGCCCCATCTGCGGCTACATCCACAAGGGCGACGATTTCGAGAAGTGCCCCATCTGCTTCACCCCGGCCGACAAGTTCCGCAAGTTCTAAGTCGTCCGCACGCATAGCGCGCACCTCACGCGACCGTCCTTCGGGGCGGTCGCTTTTTTCGTGCGCATGGGTGCTTCTCGCTGTTGCCGGACGCGAGCGACGGGCACGGGGATGGGCTTTGTGGCTGAGCATTTTCGTAGGGGTCGGCCCTCGCGCTTCTTCTGCCGGCAATGTGCGATACTGGGTGTCGTTCGGCGGCGAAAGGAGAGCGAGAACATGCGGAAGGCGAGTTTCGATACGGGGCGGGGAAAGATCGTCTACTGGGTAAGCGACGCGGCCGATGCGACGCGACCGTGGGTGGTGTTCCTGCCGGGGCTTACGGCGGATCGCCGTCTGTTCGCGCCGCAGATCGAGCACTTTGAGGGCCGCGCCAATTGCCTGGCGTGGGACGCGCCGGCCCATGGCGAGTCGCGGCCGTTCCCGCTGGATTTCTCGCTGCCCGACTTGGCCCGTTGGTTGGGGGAGATCATGAAGGCAGAAGGCGTCAGTGCGCCTGTGCTCGTGGGCCAGTCAATGGGCGGGTACGTGGCCCAGGTGTTCGACGTGCTGTTCCCAGGGCGCGCCCGCGGCATCGTGTCGGTGGACTCCGCGCCGCTCGGCCGCGACTACTACAAGCGGTGGGAGTTGGCTTGTCTGCCCTTTGTGACGCGCATGTTCTACCTGTACCCCTGGGGGACGCTTAAGAAGACGAGCACCGAGGGCAATGCCGCAACTCCCGAGGGCCGCGCCATCATGGGCTCGATCTTGGCCGGCTACGAGAAGGGGGAGTACTGTCGGCTCTCCGCCCATGGGTTCGCCATGTTGGCCGAGGTGGTGAGAAGCGATGAGTACGCCGCGCCGACCGCTCCGCTCACGCTGATCGTCGGCGAGCTCGATCGCACGGGGTTCGTCCGCAAGTACAACGAGCTGTGGTCAAAGCGCACCGGCCTGCCCATCCGCTGGGTAGAAGGCGCCGCCCATAACTCCAACGCCGATAATCCAGCTGCCGTGAACGCCATCATCGAAGAGGCGCTCGGCGGCAACTGAGATTGCACCCAGCGGATTGCGGCGGCTTCAGGCACTCGCGGCCCGCTTCCAGCTTGCAAACGATCGGCTCAGATGTTCGGCGCTCACCTTGCCAGCTTCCAAACGATCGTGTGAGAGACGGCTCTGGCTGGTTTAGTTCTGCTAGAATGCTTCCGCTGAGAAAGCCATAGCGTGAAGGAGGTGAGAGGAATGTCGAAGAAGCGCAAGAAGGCGCATCCGGTGCAGGCGCCGCGGCCAAAGAGCGATGTCGTGTGGCGGCAGTCGGCCGAGGAAGCGACGCTGGCGAGCAAGCCGCGCTACAACGGGTTCGCCTGCGGGCATGGTGCCCACGGCCCGGCAAAATACAGCCGAGCTCGCGCCAAGCAAGCATGGAAACGCCAAATGCGACAAGAAGGAGCCTCTCGGGGCTCCTTCCTTTTTTGGCGCTCGCGCTCGTCGCGGCCGACCGCGTTGCCGACCGCTGCCGAAAAAATGGGGCGGGTCTGCGGCGAGTCTGGCACCGGATCCCGTCTCGGCCTATAATGAATCAATTACTCATTGCGGGGAGCATGGGTTGAAACACTTGGTCGTCGTGGCACCGACGGCCGCCCGTCCCCGTTAGGGCACCGAGTGGAAGAAGGAGCGCAGCCGTGGCCTACTATTTCGATGAACCGTCCCGCACATTCAACGAGTACCTGCTGGTTCCGGGCCATACGCCGGCCGATTGCATTCCGGCGCGCGTCAGCCTGAAGACCCCGCTGGTGAAGTATCGCAAGGGCGAGGAGGAGTGCCCGCTCTCGCTTTCCGTGCCGATGGTTTCCGCCATCATGGCCGCCGTGTCCGACGACAAGATGGCCGTGGCGCTCGCCACCGAGGGCGGTCTGTCGTTCATCTATGGCAACCAGTCCATTGAAGACGAGGCTGCCATGGTGGCCCGCGTGAAGGACTACAAGGCCGGGTTCGTCACCTCGGACGCGAATCTTTCCCCCGACATGACGCTTGCTCAGGTTGTGGCGCTGAAGGAGGAGCACGGCCACTCCACGATGCCCGTCACCGATGACGGCACCGCGCACGGCAAGCTGCTCGGCATCGTGACCGAGCGCGACTACCGTCTCTCCCGTATGTCCATGGACGAGAAGGTGGCCGACTTCATGACGCCGCGCGAGAAGCTGGTGGTGGCTCCGGATGGCACCTCTCTGAAGGCCGCCAACGATATCATCTGGGATCACAAGTTGAACTCGCTGCCCATCGTGGACGCCGAGGACCATCTGGTGGCGCTCGTGTTCCGCAAGGACTACGACTCCCACAAGTCCAATCCCGACGAGCTTTTGGACGCCCACAAGCGCTACATGGTGGGCGCGGGCATCAACTCCCGCGACTACGCCGAGCGCGTGCCGGCGCTTGTCGAGGCCGGCGCCGACGTGCTGTGCATCGATAGCTCCGAGGGCTATTCCGACTGGCAGAAGATGACCATCGAGTGGGTGCGCGAGCACTACGGCAACGATGTGAAGATCGGCGCGGGCAATGTGGTGGACGCCGAGGGCTTCCGCTTCCTCGCCGATGCGGGCGCCGACTTCGTGAAGATCGGCATCGGCGGCGGTTCTATCTGCATCACCCGCGAGACCAAGGGCATCGGCCGCGGCCAGGCCACCGCGACCATTGAAGTGGCGAAGGCCCGCGACGAGTACTTCCGCGAGACCGGCGTCTACGTGCCCATCTGCTCCGACGGCGGCATCGTGTACGATCATCACATCTCGCTCGCGTTGGCCATGGGCGCCGACTTCGTCATGCTGGGCCGCTACTTCGCCCGCTTCGACGAGAGCCCTTCGGCCAAGGTCATGGTGAACGGCACCTATATGAAGGAGTACTGGGGCGAGGGAAGCGCCCGCGCTCGCAACTGGGGCCGCTACGACTTGGGCGGCAAGAAGTCGCTGTCTTTCGAAGAGGGCGTCGATTCGTATGTGCCCTACGCCGGTAGCCTGAAGGACAACATGGCCATCACGTTGCTGAAGCTGAAGAGCACCATGTGCAACTGCGGCGCGCTCACCATCCCCGAGTTCCAGGACAAGGCGAAGCTCACGCTGGTGTCCGCCACCTCCATCGTAGAGGGCGGCGCCCACGACGTGTTGCTGAAGGACAAGGCTCCCTACGCGAGCAACACCCGCTAGGACTCGCTTGGCGGCGCGCAGGCGCATCGCCAAACTCTGGGATTGCCGAAAGGCGCTTCGCGACAACGCGGAGCGCCTTTTTTGTGGGGGTGGGATGGAAGCTATACTTTGAGCGCTTCGAAAAGATCTTCCATATCCTGCTCGTAGATGCTGTCGCGCAGGTAAATGAAGCTGATGTCGTGGAAGATACCCGCATCGGAAAGGGGGATAACGCGCAGCGTGCCCTCTTGCACCTCCCGCTGCACGGCGGCCTCGTAAACGAAGGAGATGCCCAGGTCGGCCTGTACGAATATCTTGATGATATCGAGGCTTTCCACGACGAAATGGTCGGCGAAGGAAGCGGGCGAGAGATTGCGCTGAGCGAGCGCGTGGACAAGCACGTTGCGGCTGCCGCTGCCCTCTTCGCGCAGAATGAGCCGTTCGCCCAAGAGGTCTTCCAGGGTGCGTGGCGTACGCGGGAAGCGATGCTCGGCCGCGCAAATGGGCACCAAACGCTCGGACGAGAAGGGGCGTGAGGCATAGCGGGCCTTGTCGAAGAGCCCTTCCACGAAGGCACAATCGATGGTTCCCGCGTCGAGGAGCTCCATCAGGTGTTGGGTTCCGCCCGAGCGCACGGTGACCTGAATGTCGGGTCGGGCGCCCAGACAGCGGGCGAGGGGCCGGGCCACCACGTACTCGCCGGCGGTCAGCGTCATGCCGATGCGCAGCTTGACTGTGGCGCCATGGGCCACCTCCTCGATGCGTTCGTGCAATAGCACGTCGTCGTGGGCCATGGTCGCTAGCCCGTCGCGCAGGACACGTCCCGCCGGCGTCAGCTCCAGCTTTTTGCGATGGTAGGTGAACAGCTTCGCGCCGTACTCGCGCTCCAGGTACGTGATGTGCTGGGAGACGGCCGGCTGGGTGAGCGCCAGCTCCTCAGCGGCTCGGGTGTAGTTCAGAGTGCGGCACACGGTGAGGAAAGTCTTTACGCGAAAATCCTGCATTGCGTCTCCTTCGATGGGTGCGGTGGTTCCTGGGGACTCGGGTAGCATATCAATAAACTTCGCTAATGGCTACATAATGATATATAAGTTTTCTTTTGGTAAGAAACCGCGCATAATAAAGCCATCCTACTCCTGCGGGTCGTTGCGTTATATCCGGCGATTCGTGGTCGAGACATTTCCGGCTCCAAAGGCCCCGACGAAAGGTGCTCTATGCGCGACATTATCAAGAAAGTACCCATCCCCACAGCGGGTGTGGCCTTGGGCCTGGCCGCTTTGGGCAACTTGCTTCAACCCTATGCCGAGATCGCCCACATTGCTTGCGGGGCGTTGTCTCTCTTCTTGGTGGCTATGCTCGTCGCCAAGCTGATCATGTTCCCCTCCATGCTTCGCGAGGACATGAAGAACTCCGTTTTCGCAAGTGTTTCTGCCACGTTCTTCATGACGCTGATGCAGCTGGCCGGATACTTGGCTCCCGTGGCTATCGTGCCGGCTTTCGGGCTGTGGTGCTCGGCGGTGGCGGGGCATTTCGTGCTGATGACGTGGTTTACCCTGTACTATATCCGCCGCTTCAAGCTCACCGAGGTCTTTCCTACGTACTTCATTTGCTACGTGGGCATCATCGTGGCGGCTGTAACGTCTCCCGTCTTCGGCGCCGAGGCCTTCGGCCAGGGCATTTTCTGGTTCGGCTTTGCCTGCTACCTCGTGCTGCTCGCCGTGGTGACGATGCGCTACATCAAGCATGAGATCCCCGAAGGCGCTCGCCCGCTGTTCTGCATCTATGCTGCTCCTATGGGTCTGTCGCTGGTGGGATATCTGTCGGTTATGCCTGATCCGAACCTGGTGTTCGTGGCCGTGCTCATGGGCCTCGGCCAGCTGATGCTCATCGGCGTCGTCACCCGGGTGCCGAAGTTCCTCGCCCTGCAGTTCTATCCGAGCTACGCAGCCATGACCTTCCCCTTCGTCATCTCCGCGATGGCGCTCGGCAAGGGCGTGCAGGCTCTCTACGCTGCCGGCTACTCCATTCCGGCGCTCCCGGTGATCGAGGCCCTCATCGCCGTGGAGACGCTGTTCGCCGCCGTGATGGTCGCCTACGTCTTCGTGCACTTCATGAAGTTCTTCTTCGGTACGCCGAAGGCGGCCAAGGCCCCGAAGACGCGTCCCGAGGTTCCTGCGGCTCTCACTGTCGAGGTCACCGAATAACGCTTGAACACCTATCGCCTCGCCGGCCCGACGTTCTGCTCTGGCCAACGACGGCCCCTCCTCTCCTCAGCGCCCCGGTTCCTCCACTGGGGCGCTCTCCTTTTTGGGAGGGGGTTTCGTTTGTGGCGGGATTTCCCGATTTCCAGCTTGTTGAGCATGCATGAGCGTGGAAATCGGGAAATCCCGCCAT
>CABSMC010000098.1 GCA_902478715.1 uncultured Adlercreutzia sp. | reverse complement strand
TCGGCCAACGCCGTGTGCAAAACAAGGGTGAATATGAAATGCGTCAGAGCCTCGCAGCGTCGGCTGGTCCGTGCGTCCCGTCAGGGCGCACGGCATCAAGGCATCCCGCATCCCCGGCCCCGGCGAGTCGCAGCTAATTGGAGCTGTAGTCGAAGTCGTCGTTGTACGGGGCGAAGTCGTCATAGTCGTCGTAGTCGTGATCCTCGCGGAAGTGGTCGTGGCCGCAACCGTCCTCGTCGTCGTAGGCGCTCCAGTCCTCGTCCTCCTCGGAGGCGGGGTGCCCATAGGCCACTTCGGCGCGGGTCCAATCGAGCCCGGCCCGGGCCCCGGCCGCCTCGTCCTGGTACACCAGCGACAGCGCCGCCGGCGCCATGTCGGCGCCCCCGATGACCACCAGAAGCTCCAGCAAATGCATGGTCGCCTCCACGCCGGGCAAAATCACCTCGGCGTCGTCGGCGGCCATGAGCGCCGCGGACAGCTCGGCCAGGAGCATCTCGGCCGTGTAGTCGCCGGTGTAGCGCTGCTGGCGCACGGCCTGCACCACGGGATCGGCGGAGACGGGGCTGAACAGCGGAATCTGGTCGGCGTCCAGCGCTCCCACCGAACGGGCCGAGGCATCGTCCAAGGCCACGGCCTCGATGGCGCTCACCAGATCGGCGGCCAAGGGCAGCGTGTGGGTGTTGCGTAGAAGCTGCGCGCGGCCCGGTGCCCCCACTTCCACCACTTCTCCGAAGATGGCGTCCAGAAGCCGGCGAACCTCATCGGTCAGCTCGGCTTCGGTGGCCACCGGCCCCAGAAGGTTCTCGCGGGCGAAGGCATCGGCGGCCACCAGCGAGCGCACCGTCGCCGGCGCCTCCACCATGACCAGGTCGTTCACCGTTGCCACGGCGTTGATCTCACGGGCGAAGTTCGGCGTGGCAGCCGACAAGTCCACCAGCGTGGATCCCGGGGCCGCCGTCGTGACGAGCCCCTCGTCGCCGAAGTACAAGTCCTCCAGCGCCGAGCCGGAGGTGGCATACGTCACCACGATGTCCGCCGAGGCGACACCGGAGACTTGGGAGAAGCCGGCGTCGGCCAGGCGCCCCTCCACGGCCCCGATGAACGACGGGGCACCCACGTAGGCGTACGACTTCGCCATTACTTGTCTCCCTTCACCTTGCGGGCGATGCGATCGGCCACGGACAGGTTCTCGCGCTTGTCGTGGCCCCAGAACACCACGGCCAGCATATCGGCGCCCACATGAGACCCGATGACCGGGCCGATGTTGCACACCAGGCACAAAAGCCCGGGCGCCTCCTTTTCCAAGGCCTCCTTCAGACGCGCGGCATCTTTGGGGCAGTCGGCGTGGCCCACAATGGCGACATGGGCCTGACCGGCGTCGTCGACGTTCTTCTTGTAGTACTCCGCCAGCTGTCTTATGCCCTTCTTGCGCCCCCGGGCCACGCCGACCAGCGACAACGTCCCGTCCTCGGCGATGACGAGCAGCGGCTTCACATCCAGGGCGGCACCGGCCACGGCGACCGAGGCGGGAATGCGGCCGCCACGGCGCAGGGCCTCCAGGTCGTCCACCATGAACTCCTCGTTCACGAAGCAGCGGGCCTCCTCGGCCCAAGCGGCCAGCTCGGCGGCCGACATGCCCTTCTCGTGCTGCACCAGCGCCTCGTAGACGAGCAGCCCCTCGGCCACGCTGGCCAAATGGGTGTCCACGATGTGTAGCTCGAAGTCCGGATGCTCGGCGAGAACCTGGTCGCGCACGACGCAGGCGGCGTCGAAAGAGGCGGACAGCCCGCTGGAGAACGCCAGGTACACCGCCGGCGTCCCCTCCTCGGCCGCCGCCGTGAACGTGTCGGTGAGCGTCTGCAGCGTCACCTGGGCCGTCGAGGGCTCGGCGCCCTTGCGCATGGCCCCGTAGAAGGCCTCGGCCGACACGGACTCGAACAGGTCGTCCTCGAAGGTGCCCCCGTCGACGGTGTAGGGGAACTTCATGAGCGTGACGCCTGGGCGCCGCACCACCGAGGCGGGCAGATCGCAGCAGGAATCGATGATCAGGTGGCATTTCGCCATAGAGCGTCCTCTCTATAGAATATGTCGCAGCTCGGCCACCAGCGCCCGGCGGCGCTCGTTGAGGCCCAGCTCCAGACCAACAGGATAGGTGTGGGGGTTCAGCATGCGCAACTGAGTTTCGTCAAGGGTTTCCAAACCAACACAAGCGCGGGCGCGGGCGGCCATGGCGCTGCGGTCCTCCGGCGCGAGCACCACCTTGCCGGCGCGGGCCAAAGGGCGCAGCAGTGTCTCGAAGCGCAGGCCCGAGAGGTTCTTCTGGCGCAGGTCGTCCATGGGGTCCACGATGACCTCCCGCGCATCTGGCGTCTCATTCACATCGAAGACCATGTCGCCGGCGATGCGGCCATCGGACTGGTAGTACCGCCGCACGTCGAGCACGCCCGGAGTGGTGAGCTTGGCGGCCGACTCGGAGATCTTCAGCCGCGCCGTCCAAGGGGCATCCTCGCCCGCGCGAACCGCGGCCAGCTTGTAGACGCCGCCCAGAGTCGGCTGGTCATAGGCGCTCGCCAGCTTCGTGCCCACGCCGAAGGACATGACGTCGGCCCCCTCCTCCAGCATCGACTGGATGGTGTACTCGTCCAGATCGTTCGAGAGCACGATGCCGCAATCGGTAAGCCCCGCCTCATCCAGCATGCGCCGGGCCATCTTCGAGAGCCACGACAGGTCGCCCGAGTCGATGCGGATGCCGGCCAGGCGCTCGCCGCGCTCGCGCATTTCCAGGCCCACGGTGATGGCGTTCCTGATGCCCTGCTCCACATCGTAGGTATCCACCAGAAGGATGCAGTTGTTCGGGAAGATGCGGGCGTACTCGCGGAAGGCGGTAAGCTCGTCATCGAAGGACATGACCCAAGAATGGGCGTGAGTGCCCGAGACCGGGATGTTGAAGAGCTTGCCGGCCAGCACGTTCGAGGTTGAGGCGCAGCCGCCCACCACCGCCGCGCGCGATGCCCACACGCCGCCTAGGCCCTGGGCCCGGCGCAGGCCGAATTCCGCCACGGGGCGCCCCTTGGCGGCGCGGCACACACGGGCGGCCTTGGTGGCGATGAGCGTTTGGAAGTTCACCATGTTGAGCAGCGCCGTCTCGATGAGCTGGCACTGCATGATGGGGCCGGTGACCCGCACGAGCGGCTCGTGGGGAAACACGATCGTGCCCTCGGGCACCGCGTCGATGTCCACCGACAGGCGCAGATCGCGCAGATACTCCAGGAAGGCCGGATCGAACAAGGGGCCGCCGGCCGGGGCATCCAGCGAGGCCAAATAGGCGATGTCCTCCTCGCTGAAGCGGAACGTCTCCACCAGGTCGGCCAGCTGGGCCATGCCGCAGGCCACCGCGTAGCCCCCCTTGAAGGGGTAGTCGCGGAAGTACATGGTGAAGCAGGCCTCCTCGCCCGCTTTCTCGGCGTCCCAGTAGCCCTGGGCCATGGTGATCTGGTACAGATCGGTGAGCAGGGCGTAGTCCACGTTCATGAGTGAGGTGCCTCCCTAGTTTCCGGTGCCGTTGCCGCCGTTGCCGCCGGGCTGCTGGCCCGAGCCCGAGCCCGCGCCCGCGCCGCCGTCGGCCTTGGGCTTGCGGGAGCGGCGCCGGCGCCGGGGCTTGGAAGCGCCCCCGTCCGCCTTGGCGCCCTCGCCCCGGGACGCACTACCCTGCTCGGCCCGCAGCCCCGAGGATTTCTGGCCCGGCCGCGGCGAGGCGCCCTTGGACTTGCCGTCGCCCTGGCCGGAGCGAGAGCGGCCCTGGGAGCCCTTGGCCCTTTGCGCTTTCCCCTGGCCGCCCTGGCCGCTCTGGTTGCGCCCGCCGTCCTTGGGTCGCGCCCCGTCCTTGG
Source organism: uncultured Adlercreutzia sp. (assembly GCA_902478715.1). GTDB lineage: Bacteria > Actinomycetota > Coriobacteriia > Coriobacteriales > Eggerthellaceae > Adlercreutzia. The sequence goes on along the minus strand of CABSMC010000098.1, from coordinate 4,358 downwards.
GCCGCGAGGCCGTCCCGGAGCGCTGACGGCGCGGCTTCGGCGATGCGGCTCCCTCGCCGCGCGCGCCCTCCTCGCGGGAGGTGGACACGCGCTCCAAACCGCGCCCGTCGTCGGCCGCCGACAGCTTCGTGGAGCGGCGGCGCTTGCGGGGCGGGGCGGCCGGGGCCGGAGACGCCGTCTGCGCCCCCGCCGAGCGCGTGCCGCCGCGCCCGCGGCCCTCGGAGCCGCTGCGGCGCGAGCGTCCCGCCTCGCCCGATCCTTTGCGCGAGCCGCCGGTGTGGCGCACCTTGGCGCCCTCGGCCAGCTTGTCGGCGCCGGTGAACTGGCTCGTCGAGAAGATGAGCGCCTCGCCGCCGATGAGCCCGCGATCAGTCGTCGCCTCTTCCCAGGCCTCCTCCCCCACGGCGTTGGGCCGCGCGGTGCCCTCGGGGGCCGGATCGAAATCGGACAGGGGCACCTTCACAGGCTTTTCCCCCTCCACCTTCAGCGATACGATCTCCCGCGGCACGTCATGATCGACCACTTTGGCAGGCCCGGCCGGCGTCTGCACCGTGGCGTTCAGCTTGGGGGCGCGGCTCTTGAAGTCCTTGTAGGCGTCGAACTCGTAGCGCAGACAGCACATGAGCCGGCCGCACAGCCCGGAGATCTTCTGGGGGTTCAGCGAGAGCCCCTGCTCCTTGGCCATGCGAATGGACACGGGGCAGAACTCGCCGCCGAGCCGCTTGCAGCACAGCTCCTGGCCGCAGTGCCCGATGCCGCCCACCATGCGAGCCTCGTCGCGCACGCCGATCTGACGCATGTCGATGCGCACGTGGAAGCGGGCCGCCAGCTTGCGCACCAGCTCGCGGAAGTCGATGCGCTCCTCGGCCTCGAAGTAGAAGACGGCCTTGTCGCCGTCGAGCAGAAACTCCACGGATACCGGGTGCATGTCCTCGTGGTACTCCCGGGCCATCTCCTTGAACACCGGCAGGGCCTCGGCGGAAGCGCGCTCCATCTCGGCCGCCTGCTCGATATCCTCCTCGGTCGCGATACGCTCCACGGGGCGCAGGGCGCTCTTCAACGCGCGCACCTGCTCCTCGGACACCTCGATGACCTCGCTCGCGGCGATGCCGAACTCGGTGCCCCGGGCGGTGCGCACCACCACGGGCATGTCCTTCTCTATGTCCAAATCGCCCGGATCGAACCACAGCGTCCGGGGGTTGAAGGTCAAGTTAATCGGTGCGACCCGAACCATGAACAACCTCTCTTACGTCGAACAGCAACGTGTCCAAGCACGTTTCTGGGGATACATTATAGGCCAGCGCCCGCTCGCACTCGTCCACCTTGGAGCAAGCTGCGGCGATGACCGCCGCATCGGCGCCGGAGAACAGGGCGACCAGCGAATCGCGCACATCGGTGTTGATGACCAGCTCCGGCGTCCCGCAGGCCACCATGAGCCCGTCGCGCAGCCACGAGCGAACCATGGCCGTCGTCTGGCGCAGATACTCGGAGGTCTTCGCCGACAGCTGGCGCTTGTTGCGCGCCTCTATCTGGCGGATGGCCGATTTCGCGAGGAAGTCGGCGTTCTCGGCAAGCTCCGCCTCCTGGGAGGCGCGCACCTCGTCGAGCGGCGCCTTCGACGCCTCCACGAGCGCGCGGGCCATCTCCACCACGTCCCAGTCGTCGGCGCGCTGGAGCATGGCCAAATCGGCGAAGAGCCGCGTCCGGAAGGCGAGGCGCTCGCTTCCCGGCGCCCGCAGAAACGCCACGGCCGAGGTGATGGAGCCGCCGCAGGCCTCGATGGCCTGGCGCGCCTGGGCGGGGTCGGCGCCGGTGTTCTGGGCCACGATGCCCGCGGCCTCCGAGGCGGGAATGTGGCGGAAGGGCACCACCTGGCAGCGGGAGACGATGGTGGGCAGCACCGACTCGCGGGTGCGGCCCAGAAGGATCATCACCACGTCGTCGGCCGGCTCCTCCAGCGTCTTCAGAAACGCGTTGGCGGCGCTCGCGCCCAGCTGGTCCACGCGATCCAGAATGTAGATCTTCTTGTCGGCCTGAATGGGAGAGAGCGCCGTGTCGGCCACGATCTCGCGCACCTGCTCCACCAGATACCCGTTCGCGCCGGCCGGGGCGAAATAGCGCACGTCGGGATGCTTGCGCCGCAGAATGCGCCCGCAGCGGTCGCAGGCGCCGCAGGAACCGCCCCGCGGCCCGCGGGGCCCCTTCGGGCACATGAGCGCCTGGGCGAGCGCATAGGCGGCCTGGGTCTTGTTGGAGCCGGCCGGCCCCACGAACAGATAGGCCTGGGTCACCCGCTCCGAGACCACCGAGGCGCGCAGAAACTCGCGCACCTTGGGCTGTCCCAGAATGTTCTCGAAGGCGTCAGCCACGGGCGCCCTCCTTCGCCTTCGCTTCCTTCTCGGCGCGCTTGGCCGCCATCTCCCGTGAGACGAGGGCATCCAGATCCGCCCCGCCGGCCAGCGCCGCGGCGGCCTCCGGCAGCACGGGCGATACCGCCTCCAGCACGGCGCGGAACGTGTCGGCGCGGTGCACCCGCGACAGCACCGTCCTCACCCGGGCCGGATCGGCCTCGGCGATCTGCTCGAAGCCCACGGCCACCCGGCTGTGGAAGGCGTCGCCGGCCAGCTCCAGGCGGTCGGCCCCCTCGCGGCGCCCCATGCGCGAGCGCACGGCCGAGGCGGGGGCCACCAAAAGCACCGTGGCATCCGGCACCACCCCGTCGCAGGCGAACCGGTTCGCCGCGTCGATGAAGGCGCCGTCGAGCCCCCGCCCGCAGCCCTGGTAGGCCACGGTGGAGTCGTAGAACCTATCGCACAGAACCACCGCCCCGCGCCCGAGCGCCGGGCGGATGACCTCGTCGACGATCTGGGCCCGGGCCGCCTCGTAGATGAGCAGCTCGGCGCGGTCGCTCATGGCCTCATGGGCCGGATCGAGCACGACGGCGCGCAGAGCCTCCCCCACGGCGGTGCCTCCGGGCTCGCGAAGGCGCACCACCTCGCGGCCGGCATCTTCCAGAAGTCGGGCGAGGAAGCGTATCTGCGTCGACTTGCCGGCGCCGTCGCCCCCCTCGAAGGTGACGAAGACGCCCGTGTTCGCGGGTGCTGCCACAGCTGCTAGGCCCCTTCCCGCTCGGCGGCGGCGCACGCGCGCACGGCGTCGGCTACGGCGTCGGCCACGCGCGGGTCGAAGGGGTCGGGCATGATGAACTCCTCGGAGAGCTCCTCGTCGGAGACGAGCGCCGCCAATGCCTCGGCGGCGGCCAGCTTCATGGGCTCGGTGATGCGCTCGGCCCGGGCCTGCAGCGCCCCCTTGAAGATGCCGGGGAAGGCGATGACGTTGTTCACCTGGTTCGGGAAGTCCGACCGTCCGGTGCCCACCACGCGCGCCCCGGCGGCACGGGCCTCGTCGGGGAAGATCTCGGGGGTGGGGTTGGCCATGGCGAACACGATGGCGTCGTCGGCCATGGAGGCGACCATCTCGGGCGTGATGACCCCGGGGGCCGAAACCCCGATGACGATGTCGGCGCCCTCCATGGCGTCGGCGAGCGTGCCGGATTTGTCCTCGAGGTTCGTCACCGCCAGCATGGCCTCCTGGGCCGGGTTCATGCCCTCGTAGGAGGAGCTCAGGATGCCGCGGATGTCGCACATGGTCACGTGCGCGAAGCCGTAGGACAGAAGCAGCTTGGCGATGGCGATGCCCGCCGAGCCCGCGCCGTTGACGACCACGCGCACCGACGCTTTGTCCTTGCCCACAAGGCGCAGCGCGTTGATGATGCCCGAGAGCACCACGATGGCCGTGCCGTGCTGGTCATCGTGGAAGACCGGGATGTCCAGCGCGTCGTTCAGCCGCGCCTCGATCTCGAAGCAGCGGGGGGCGGCGATGTCCTCCAGGTTGATACCGCCGAAGGCCGGGGCGATGCGGATGACCGTCTCGATGATCTCGTCGGTGTCCTGGGTATCCAGGCAGATGGGGAACGCGTCCACGCCGCCAAAGGCCTTGAACAGGGCCGCCTTGCCCTCCATAACCGGCATGGCGGCGGCAGGGCCGATGTTGCCCAGGCCCAAAACCGCGCTGCCGTCGGAGACGACGGCCACCGTGTTCGCCTTCAGCGTGTAGTCGTAGGCGGCCTCGGGGTGCTCGGCGATGACCTTGCAGGGCTCGGCGACCCCGGGGGTATAGGCCACGGCCAGATCGTGGCGCGTGGCGATGTCCATCTTCGGATCGAAGGCGAGCTTGCCGCGCCACTCGGCGTGCTTGGCGAGCGATTCCGCTGCGATATCCATAGGTTCCAAGTCCTTAGAACGATTTCTCCCGTGTAAACCCTGTCTCTTATACACATCTGACGCTGCCGACGAGCG
>CABSMC010000097.1 GCA_902478715.1 uncultured Adlercreutzia sp. | reverse complement strand
ATGCTAGAATCTGTCGTGGAAAACGATGACCCCGAAGGTGAGGGGAAGCTATGATCTGCGACAACGTTTTAAAGGCCGTGGGATCGACGCCGCTCGTGCGGCTGCGGCGCATGACCGGGCCCGACGACGCCCAGGTGCTCGTGAAGTTCGAGGCGGTGAACGTGGGCGGATCGGTGAAGACGCGCACGGCGCTGAAGATGATCGAGCGCGCCGAGGAGCGCGGCGAGCTCGGGCCTGATTCCATCATCGTGGAGCCCACGAGCGGCAACCAGGGCGTGGGGCTCGCCCTTGTGGCGGCCGTGAAGGGCTACGCGGCCCGCATCGTCATGCCGGACTCCTGCTCGGTGGAGCGCCGGCGCATCATGGAGCATTACGGGGCCGAGGTGATCTGCGTCCACGACGAGGGCGACATCGGCGCGTGCATCGAGGAGTGCATCGCGCTCGCCCAGAAGATGGCCGCGGAAGATCCGCGCGTGTTCGTGCCCCAGCAGTTCGTGAACCGCGACAACCTGGCAGCCCACGTGGACGGCACGGCCGCGGAGATCCTCGCCGACGTGCGCGCGGCCGGCATCGCCATCGACGGCTTCTGCTCCGGGTTTGGCACGGGTGGCACCATCACCGGCATAGGCTCCGAGCTGCGCGCGGTCTTCCCCGAGGTGCAGATCTGGGCCGCCGAGCCCGAGCATGCCGCACTGCTCTCGGGCGGCGCCATCGGCACCCACGTGCAGATGGGCATCGGCGACGGCATCCTGCCCGCCATCATGGACACCTCGCTCATCGACGAGATCGTCGTGGTGACCGACGGGGAGGCCCTGGCGTGCGCGCGGCGCCTCGCCCGGGAGGAGGGGCTGTTCTGTGGCATCTCCTCGGGCACCAACGTGGCGGCAGCCCTGCAGTTGGCCCGCAAGCTCGGCCCGGACAAGACCGTGGTAACGCTGGCCCCCGACACCGGCGAGCGCTACTTCTCCACGGTGCTGTTCGAGGGGGAGTGAGGCAGCGCGAAGTGGTTGCGGCGGCATCGGATGAGCCCCGCCTTCTGCATGCGGGACAGCTCCGCCGATAGCGCGCTGCGATCCACCCCCAGGTAGTCGGCGAGCTGCTGGCGGTTGAAGGGGATGTCGAACTCGCGGGTGCCGGTGCGCTCGGCCTCATTGGAGAGGTAGGCGAGCACCTTGCCGCGGATGGACTTGGGCGCTACGTGAAAGATGCGGCGCGAGAGGGCGAGGCTCTGCCGAGCGATGGCGGCGATCATGTTGCGGGCCACGAGGGCGTGGCGGTCGCAGCGGCACGAGCAGGGGCCGACCACCTTCGCGAGATTCAGGAAGAGGACGGTGCAGTCCTGGTCGGCGACGACGTCCACGAGCAGCGGCTCGCCGGCGGCGGCGTAGGCCTCGCCGAACATGGCACCGGGCCCGCGCATGCCCACGACGCTCACGTTGCCCCAGGGGTCGACGTGCTCGATGCGGACGCGCCCCGTGAGCACGATGCCGGCAGTGGACACCGAATCCCCCATATGATGGATGCGCTCGCCCTGGGCATAGCGGCGCTCATGGGCATCGAGGCAATCGAGCATCGCGCCGACCTCCTGCGATGCCACGCCCGAAAACAGCGGCGTTCCAGTCAGGAAGGCGTTTCGTTCCATGGGTCAACCTTTTCATTGAAGGAAGCTTCGTTTGTTGTGATTACAACATACAATGCCCTGCCGTGCCAGTACCTTCACAACAGCGGCGCAACGGTGCCGTCTATCTACTGGAACACGGCCGCAAGGGCCGCGACCCGAAAGGGAGTGTCTATGGCGACAGAGCAAATGTTTTGCTTCCAATGCGAGCAGGTGGCGAAGTGCGAGGCCTGCACCGGCGGCGCCGGCGTGTGCGGCAAGCCGGCCGATGTGGCCGATGCCCAGGACGCGCTGACCGGGGCGATGATCGCCCTGGCCCGCACGGCCCGGGAGGCCGGCGTCAAGAACGACCGTATCTGCGATCTCATCGTGGACGGCCTGTTCACCTGCATGACCAACGTGAACTTCGACGGGCAGGCCGTGACCGCGCTTAAGGACGCAGTGCGCGTCGAGACGGCCGCCGTGGCCGCCGCGGCCGGCATCGAGCCGGTCTCCGACTACGACGTCGACCAGATCTGGGGCGACGACGAGGACATCCGCTCGCTCAAGTCCCTCGTGCTGTTCGGCCTGCGCGGTACGGCGGCCTACGCCTACCATGCCCGGGTGCTGGGCTACCGCGACGCGACTGTCGACGAGTTCTTCGCCGACGCCCTGGCGCAGCTGGCCGAGCCGGGCTCGGTGGACGCGCTTCTGCCCCTGGCGCTGAAGGTGGGCGAGGTGAACCTCGGCTGCATGAGGCTGCTCGATGAGGCCAACACGGGCACTTACGGCACGCCGGAGCCCACCACCGTCGCCATGGAGGTGGAGCCGGGCCCGTTCATCGTCATCTCCGGCCACGACTTGCACGACCTGAAGCTTCTGCTGGAGCAGACCGAGGGCACAGGCGTGAGCGTCTACACCCACGGCGAGATGCTGCCGGCCCACGCCTATCCGGAGCTGAAGAAGTACCCGCAGCTCAAGGGCAATTTCGGTACCGCGTGGCAGAACCAGAAGAAGGAGTTCGACGGCGTGCCCGCGGCCTTCCTGTTCACCACCAACTGCCTCGTGCCTCCCAAGGAGAGCTACGCCGACAACGTGTTCACCACGGAAGTCGTCGCCTTCCCCGGCTGCACGCATATCGGCCCCGACAAGGACTTCGGCCCGGTTATCCAGAAGGCGCTGGAGCTGGGCGGCTACGACGAGCCCCACACGATTCCCGGCATCAACGGCGGCACGACGATGACCACGGGCTTCGCCCAGGGCACGGTGCTCTCCGTGGCCGACACGGTGGTGGACGCGGTGAAGAGCGGCGCCATCAAGCACTTCTTCCTCGTCGCCGGCTGCGACGGCGCGCGCCCGGGCCGCAACTACTACACCGAGTTCGTGAAGGCCACCCCTGACGACACGGTGGTGCTCACCCTGGCCTGCGGCAAGTACCGCTTCAACGACCTCGATCTGGGCGAGATCGGCGGCCTGCCGCGCCTCATGGACATGGGCCAGTGCAACGATGCCTACAGCGCCATCCAGGTGGCCGTAGCCCTGGCCGAGGCCTTCGACTGCGGCGTGAACGACCTGCCGCTGTCCATGGTGCTGTCCTGGTACGAGCAGAAGGCCGTCTGCATCCTGCTCACGCTGCTGTACCTGGGCATTCGGAATATCAAGCTCGGCCCCACGCTGCCGGCCTTCGTGAGCCCGGGCGTTCTCGACGTCCTCGTCGAGAACTACGGCATCGCCCCCATCACCACCCCGGAGGCCGACCTCGCGGAGCTTCTGGGCGAGTAGCGCCGAGCACAGAACGAGGAGCCCCGAGAGATCGCGCGAGCGCGATGCGATGCGAGGCAAACGGAAGGCGGCGACCGACGGAGGTCGTCGCCTTTTTCGTTGCCTTCCATGGTTCACGAAGAGTCGGCCGCCATTTTGTGGTGCCACTCGGTACTTACCGAGAGAGGAGGACGTGGGGGTTCCGGCTATGCTAGAGCGCCAGCAACTCCAGGATGAGCTGGCAGCGGGTGCCGATGGGGAGCTGGTTGGCGTCCAGGAAGGCGCGCAGGTCGGCGCGGGCCACGATGAAGGGCTCGATGAGCTCGGCGCTGTCGGGGCGCGCTTCTCCGGCGGCCTCCACCTGGGCGAAGACCACCTGGACGTTCTCTTCGGTAAGGCCCGTGGACGAGAAGCCGGGCTGGGGCAGCGGACGCACCGCCGGGGCGATGTCGTCGCGCAGCCGGTAGCCGGTCTCCTCGGAAAGCTCGCGAGCGACGGCCTCTTCCAAAGACTCGCCGGCGTCGATGAGGCCGGCGGGCAGCGATACGCACCAGCTGTTCAGCGGATAGCGGAACTCGCGCTCCAGCAGCACCGAGCCGTCGGGCAGAAGGGGCACGATGCAGACGGCGTCGGGGGTGGGCGCACCGGTATTCCCTAAGGCCTCCAAAGCGGCCTCGTAGCGCTCGGGCCCCTTGCGGGAGACGCCCTCGTAGGTGTAGGGGCGTCCGTCGGGCAGCGTGTAGTGCAGGTGGTACTTGTTGATCCAGCCGGTAGAGACGGTCTCGATGGACTCGAGCGTCGGGGTGGGGGGCAAGGGAGCCCCCGAGTCATTTGCGGCCGCCGTATCCGCTGCCGCGTCCGTTTCCGTGTTCCGCGCCTTCGCCTCCAGCTCCAGGGCCACGGCCCGGGCCACCTCGGCCTCGGTGTCGCGGACGTGCAGAAGCCCGTTGGCCGCGAAGTCGTCGGTGTGGATAAGCTGGATGCCCACGGCCTCCATGTCCGCCAGATTCGCCTCCTGTGCTTCGGGGCTGCGCGAGGAGGTGGCATCTCGCAGGACGGCCACGTTGAAGCCGAGCGCGAGACCGTCGTAAGCCGTCGAGCGCACGCAGTTGGGCGTGGTGGTGCCGGCGAGCACGATGGTGCCGATGCCCCGTGCGCGCAGCAGGGCGTCCAGATCGGTGCCGAAGAAGGCCGACCAGCTCGGCTTCACGACGACGGGCTCGCCAGGGGCCGGCGCCAGCTCAGACGGGCACGCAAGGCTCATCGGATCGGCGCTGGAAAGCGGCCGGCCCCCTTCTGCCCACGCTTCCCAGCGGACGGCCTCCACATTGCTTCCGTCGGCGGCGTAGGCGCGGCGCACGTGGAAGACGGCGAGGCCGTGCTCGCGGGCGGCGGCCAGGGCATGGGCGCAGGCGGGAACGGTGGCGGCGGCACCGGCGATGCACAGGGGCGAGGCGCCGTCGATGAATCCGTTCTGCATATCGATGAGCAGGAAGGCGGCGCGGGCTGGTTCTATCACGGCAACTCCTTAAACTTCGCGGTAGGTTCGCTCCATTGTAGTACTATGGGAGGCGAATCAGGCGAGGCGTTGCCAATCCATCGCCTGGCCCCCTCGACGAAAGGAATCCCATGATCGGACTTGCTATCATCATCGTTCTCTTGGTGCTGCTCCTGCCCCAGGCGCTGTTCATCGTTCCGCAGCAGAACGTCTACATCATCGAGCGGCTGGGCAAGTTCAACCGCACCGTGGGCGCGGGCCTGAACATTAAGATCCCGTTCTTCGAGACCATCGCCGCCAAGGTGGACATGCGCACGCGCCAGGAGCAGTTCGGGATCGATGCGAAGACCCGCGACAACGTGACGGTGACCATGGCCATCGCCGCCCAGTACCGCGTGAGCGCCCAGCCGGCGGCGAACGGTCAGCCCTCGGGCGTGTGGCGCAGCTACTACATGCTGGCCAACCCCACGGCCCAGATGCGCTCCTACCTCATCGACGCCCTGCGCTCAAGCGTGCCGCAGTACACCCTCGATGAGGTGTTCGACAAGAAGGACGCCATCGCGTCGGATGTGAACCAGACCGTTTCCGGCCTCATGGTGGCCTACGGCTACGACGTGGTGAGCACGCTCATCACCTCCATCGATCTGCCCGCCGACGTGGAGCAGTCCATGAACCGCATCAACTCCGCACAGCGCGAGAAGGAGGCCGCCCAGTCGCTGGCCGAGGCAGAGCGCATCAAAGTGGTCACCGAGGCCCGCGCCCGTGCCGAGGCCATGGAGCAGGCGGGCCGGGGCATCGCGGCCCAGCGCAAGGCCATCGCCGACGGCATCTCGGAGTCGCTCGCGGTCATCAAGAGCTCCGGCGTGTCGGCGGCCGAGGCAAACCAGCTGTTCATCTTCACCCAGTGGACCGACATGATGAGCGAGTTCGCCCGCAACGGCCGTCAGTCCACGGTGGTGCTGCCGAGCGATTTTTCGGCCACGGCGTCCATGTTCGAGCAGATGCTCGTGGCCCAGGAGACGGAAGGCGCCGACGAGTTCGTCATCGTGGAGGAAGAGGAGAAGTAGCTCCTTTGTCGCGCCGCTTCGAGCTTCCGTGTGCCGTTCGTGGACTTTCCCAGAAAGGCGCGATAATTTCCCTTGCGCCGAGGGTATAGGGGCGATATACTGTCAAATCGCGTCCAAACGAGAAATGATGCAAGACCATTTAGAAGTATAGAGTAGGAAAAGGCAATGGATATCATTCGCGCTATTGAGCAGCAGCAGATCAAGCAGGACCTCCCCGAGTTCCACGTGGGCGACAACGTGAAGGTTCACTATCGCATCACCGAGGGCAACCGCGAGCGTATCCAGGTGTTCCAGGGCGACGTCATCCGCCGTCAGGGCGAGTCGGTCCGCGAGACCTTCACCGTGCGCAAGATCAGCTTCTCCATCGGCGTGGAGCGCACCTTCCCCGTGCATTCCCCGAAGATCGAGAAGATCGAGGTCACCCGCAAGGGCGATGTGCGCCGTGCCAAGCTGTACTACCTGCGCAACAAGGTGGGCAAGGCCGCCAAGATCAAGGAGAAGGCGTTCCGATAAGCCTTACCATTCGTATTCAAGAGGGCTCCTTCGGGGGCCCTTTTTCGTACTCGCCGCCGTTTGAGAGGAGCCATCGGTGATCGACCTCACCGTCCCCGAGATTCGCCGCAAGCTGCAGGAGGCCGATGCGGCCGCGTTCGCCGTGCTGGAGCGGTCGCTTGTGGCCGATACGCGCAAGGGCGTGCGCCAGGCCGTGGAGGTGGCGCGGCGGCGCCTTGAGGCCGAGGCGGCCGAGGCGGCGCGGCTTCGAGGCATGTACTCCTTCGAGCGAGCGCTGGCCGAGGAACGGGGAGGGTCGGTGATCATCGGGTTGGACGAGGTCGGACGAGGGCCGCTGGCGGGGCCTCTCGCCGTGGGAGGCGTGGTGCTGGATCCGGAAGACCCCATCGCCGGGCTCAACGATTCCAAGCAGGTAAGACCCGAGGATCGCGAGGCCGTCGCCGAAGAGATCCGCCGGCGCGCCCGCGCGTGGACGGTGCAGTACGTGGAACCGGCCGAGATCGACCGGGCGGGCATGACGGCGGCTTTGCGCTCGGCGTTTCGCGCGGCCATCGCCGAGGTGGAGGCGCGGGGCATCGTGCCCGACTTGGTGCTTTTGGACGGCAATCCGCTCCACCTCGACGAGCGCGAGGTGAACGTCGTCAAGGGAGATGGAAAGTGCGCCTCCATTGCCGCCGCGTCGCTCGTCGCCAAAGTCGCCCGCGATCACGTGATGGAGGCCTATGCCGAGCAGTATCCGGGCTACGGCTTCGAGTCGAACAAGGGGTACGGTTCCGAGGGCCATATGGCCGCCATCCGCGAGCGGGGGCTTTGCCCCATCCACCGCCGCAGCTTCTGCTCCTTCGCCGCCCAGGAGAGCCTGTTCTAGGGATTTTGCGACGTCGATGCGACGCTAGTGCGACGCTGTTGCGACACCAGTGCGGTTGGCGCGAGGAACGAAACGAGACATTCCCGCGTCATTTTTACGGTCGTGCTCGACTAAGGTGTGCTCCATCGAGAGGAAAGGAGCGCACCTTATGGCTGCGAGCAGTGAGGCGGGCGTGTTGGAGCGTCCCGCGATTAAGGAGAAGAAGCCCAAGTCCGCGTCGGCGTCCAAACGCAAGGCGAAAGAGGGATCGAGGAAGCGGCGGCCTGCCGATCCGAACGCCCAGGGACGCCGCAACCAGGCGCTGGGGGCGCGGGGCGAGGAGGCGGCCGCGCGGTTCCTCCAGCGCAACGGCTACACCATTCTCGAGCGCAACTGGACCTGTTTCGCCGGGGAGGCCGATATCATCGCCGTCAACGACGAGGCGCTCGTGTTCGTCGAGGTGAAGACGCGCCGCAACGCCGACAAGGGGCTGCCCAGCGAGGCGGTCACCCGGGCCAAGCGCGAGAAGTACGAGCGCATCGCCCTCGCCTACATCCAAGACCATTTCTTCGGCGAGGCCGTGGTGCGCTTCGATGTGGTGGCCATTATCGTGCTCTCCGACGACCGCGCCTTCATCCGGCACCATCTGGGCGCCTATTCGGCGGGTTGAGCCGTGGCGCGGGGTCAATGCGCCGTCATGGGGGCGACGGTTCGCGGTGTGGAAGTGGTGCCGGTGCGGGTCGAGGTGGTCGTTTCCGGCGGCCTGCCGGGCATGGCCATCGTGGGCATGCCGGATGCGGCCATCCAGGAGGCGCGGGAGCGGGTGCGCGCCGCGCTGCGGGCAGCGGGGTTCTCCATGCCGGGGGAGAAGATCGTCGTGAACCTGGCGCCGAGCCATCTGCGCAAGACGGGGTCGGGGTTCGACCTTCCCATAGCCTTGGGCATTCTGGCGGCCACGGGGCAGATCGATCCGGCCTGGGCGCGGGACGCGCTCTACGTGGGCGAGCTCTCGCTGGACGGGCGCGTGCGGCCGGCGGCGGGCACGCTCGCCCGCGCCATC
>CABSMC010000096.1 GCA_902478715.1 uncultured Adlercreutzia sp. | reverse complement strand
TACAACACCGCCATCATTATGGCCGCCGGCCTTCTCGGCGCGCTCGTGAACAAGCTGCGCACCGGCCAGGGCGACAAGGTGGTCGTGAATCTGTACCACTCCGCCATCTGGGGCGGCTCCATCGGCCTTTGCGCGCAGCAGTTCGGCGCCGACTACCCGAAGTCCCGCACCGACGTACCCAACCCCTTCAACAACACCTACAAGACGGCGGACGACAAGTGGCTCTACATCTGCCAGCCGCAGCACAACCGCTACTACAACGACATGATGAAGATCATCGGCCGCGACGACTTGGTGGACGATCCGCGCTACGCGACCATCGAGAACGTGAAGGCGAACCACCTGCAGCCGGAGCTCATCACCATCCTGGACGAGGGCTTCTCGAAGAAGGACCTGGAGGAGTGGCTCAAGATCCTGGCCGAGTGGGACGTGCCGAGCCAGAAGGTCTTCCGCTTCACCGACATCCTGAAGGACGACGAGGCCTACGTCAACGACGCCATCCGCAAGGTGAAGTACAACGCCTTCGGCGAGCACGCGCTGCCCACCACGCCCATCCGCTTCGGCGGCTACGGCGACCCACCGATCATCCTCTCCAAGCCCATTGGCTACCACACCGCCGAGTACCTGGAGCAGTACGGCTACACGCCCGAGCAAATCGCCGAGCTGGAGGAGAAGGGCGCTGTGAAGTGCTACCACGGCGAGGAGGTGCCGGATACGATCTTCAAGTCCGAGCGCCAGGAGAAGGGCGAGGCCCCCTGCAACTGGTAGGCCCTCCCCTCGCCAAACACGCTTCCTATCTCGAGAAGGAGCCCCTCATCGTGAGGGGCTCCTTCTTATAGGGCGTCGAAGCAATCGCGCCGAATGAGGTCGAGGAACTCCTCGGAGAAATAGATCGGCAGCAGCTCCAAGGTCTTCTCGTTGCGCAAGGGGCGCGCCGGATCGTGGTACTCCACCCAAGCGTTGCAGCTCCAGGTGATGCCCACCAGGGCGTTGACCATGCGATAGGCCGGAAAGCGGGCGTCGAAGGAACCCCGGGGGAAGCGGCCGCCCACCGCCTCCCAGTAGGCCTTAAGGAACTGCGCCCGCTCAGGAGCGCTGAAAATGACGTCGCTGTCCCAAATGGTGGTGGTCGGCGAGAGGAAGTAGGCGAGATCCTGCGCCACCTCTCCCAGCACCGGCTTCTCCCAATCGACGATGGACGCGCGCCCCGTGTCGTCGATGAGGAAATGGGACGGCACCGCTTCCGTGTTGAGGATATGGGAGCACTCGCAGGACGACGGCACCGGGGCCGCATCGACGGCCCGCTGGGCCCGGACGAACAGTTCGTCCACCTCGCGCATCACACGCCCCTCCGCGAGATCGCTCGCCTGATAGCCGTCGAAGAGCCTCCGGCAGCTCTCCAACTGGGAGCGCAAGGGGTCCTCCGCCCGAAGAAGCGCACAATCGGGGGGCGCCGCCACGCTGTGCACGTCGGCGAGGGCCCGGGCCGCCTCCCGCACTTGCCGCGAGTCCTCAAGGTCGATCCAGGCGCCCTCCACGAAGCTCTCCACCAGAGCGCCGCGCCCGATGCGGCTTCGGGTGCCGTCCACGTAGAGCGGCTCGGGCGTCCGCCCGCTGGACGCCAAGGCCCGCAGGGCCGCGAACTCGTAGCCTATCTGATCGTCGAGCCCCAGCTGACTGGCGTAGTTGACGCGAAGCACAAAGCGTCGGCCGTCGCGAGCCTCAAGGACGAAGTTGGCGTTGTGCTCGCCTTGGGCCAAAGGAAGCACCGTAAGCTCGCCGGGCCCGTCCACGCCGAGGGCACGCGCAAGCGCGCCGTTTCCCTCCACGAAGCGCCGTGCCTCTCGAAGAGATTCAGACGACGGCGCAGCCGAATCGCAAGCTGGCTCCATGACGCCCTCCTCCTTTCGGCATCTCCACCTACCGCTTTTAGTTGATATGATCTAATATATGCGAGAGTATACTACAAGTTACTTCGCAGCGGCGACGGGACGAGAGGTCTCGACGCGCCGAACTCGACCCTTGCGTGCCTCGGCGCGCGGAAAGGAGCTGTCATGAGCGCATCGACGCCGGCAGCGCAGACCCCCTCGGCAACCGCGCCGGCGGCCCCCTCTTCCGGCCCCGCCCTCACGTTCCTCGGCACGGGCGCGGGCTGCGGCGTGCCCGCCTTCTTCTGCGAATGCCCCGCCTGCGAGGAGGCCCGACGCGATCCGCGCGCCCGACGCGGCGACTGCGGCGTGCTCGTGCGCAACGAGCGCACGCTTCTTCTGGACACGCCGCCCGATTTGCGCCACCAGCTCGAACGCGAGGACGTGCGCGCGGTCGACCGCGTGCTGTGGACCCATGCGCACTTCGATCATCTGGGGGGCCTCGGCGAGCTGGAGTACATGGTCAGGCTGGTCACGGGAGCCCCGCTTCCCTGCGCGGCGAGCCCTGCGGCGCGCGCGGGCATCCTCGCCGAGTTCCATTACCTGGACGACATCCTCGATTTCCAAGAGCTGGCTCCCTTCGATGAATTCGCCTTCGACGACGTCCGCTACACCGCCCTTCCCGTCACTCACGCCCCGGGCACGTACGGCTACCTCATGGAGGGCCCCTCCGGTCGCCGCACCTTCTACGCCTCGGACACCGGCGCGCTTCCCCCCGAAACCGCCGAGCGGGTGCGCGGCTGTGACACGCTCATCATGGACGCCACGTTCTGGGGCCGCAACTGGAGCCCCGCCGCCCACCACAGCGTGCAGGAGACCATCGAGGAGGGACTGGCGCTCGGGGCGGGCACCATCTACCTGACGCATTTGGCCATGCACTACGACACGCCGATCACCTTGGCCGAGTTGGAAGCGCGCCTTGAGCCCTACGACGGCCGGGTGCGCTGCGCTGCCGACGGCCTCACCATTTTGCTGTAAAGGGGCGCGGCCTCTGACGCGCATCGTTAGGAGCTATCTGTGAAGAACATCATCCTCGATTTCGACAACACCATGGGAGTTCGCGGCTGCGACGTGGACGACGGGCTGGCCCTGCTGTACCTTCTGGGCAACCCCGAGCGCTGCCGCGTGCTCGCGGCGTGCACCACGTACGGCAACGCGGGCATCGATGTCGTCGACGCCAACACCCGCGCTCTCTTCGAGAAACTCGGGCTTAATATCCCCGTCTACCGCGGCGCGGCGGGCCCGGGCGACACCGACACCGAGGCGGCGCGCTTCCTCGCCGAGGCGTGCGCGGCCGCACCGGGCGAGATATCGGTCCTCGCCACGGGATCGACGACGAACCTCGCCGCCGCGGCCGCCCGCGACGAGGCGTTTTTCCGAAATGCCGCCGATTTCACGCTCATGGGAGGCATCACGGAAAGCCTCGTCATCAACGGGCGCATCATGGACGAGCTGAACTTCTCCTGCGATGCGGATGCCACCTTCGCGCTGCTCGCCTCGGGCGCGCCCGTGACCATCGCCACGGCCCAGAACTGCCTGCCCGCCCACGTCACGCGCGAGCGTCTCTCAGAGGCGTTCACCGACGACGCGTGGCTTATGGGCGCCATCGACTATTGGTTCGCCGATATGGGAGAGCGCTACGCCTGGGACGGCTTCGCCGTCTGGGACCAGGTGGCCGCCGCGGCCCTCATCAAACCGGAGCTGTTCGCCAACGAGCCGCTCCCCGTCGCCCTCAACCCGAGGCTTTTGTTTGCGGGCTACCTGGAACGGGCGCTGCCCGGGACGCCGCAGGCCGTCGTGTCCGCGCCCGTCATCGCAAACCCGTCCGCCTACCTCGCCGATGCCGTCGCCGGCTGGCAGCGCGCCTGCGAGATGCTCGGCCTTGCAAGATAGAGATATTTGATCTTGTCTAATAGTTGGCCATGTCGTATACTATGACTCGTCTGAAGCACAAAGGCCGGGAGCAGCAAAGCCCCCGGCCTTCTGTTGTTCCAACGCCTTCGAACGAAGACGCTAGGCGGAAAACACGAAACAGCCTTCGCCGTCGATGCGCACGGGCACGGTCTTACCGGGATCGGGCAGGCTGGCCGTGGGCACCGTGAGCGTCTGACCCGCCACATCGAGCCGCGTCAGGTAGCCCGCTCCGGCATAGACGCCGCAACGCACGACGGCCTCTCCTGCGGGCACCGTCCCACGGCCCTCGCCAACGGGGCTAAGCGAGCAATCGCCTTGGCGCACCACGGCCACAGCCGGCCCGTCGCCGATGCCGAGCGCGGGCAGCGCAATGCCGTCGAGGATGAACCGTTCCGACTCCACGCAGCCCTTAAGCACCGAGCAGTCGCCGAAGCAGGCGGCTATCTTGGCCGTGGCGGGCCTTCGGTACAGCTCCTCAGGGGTGCCGATCTGCGAAATGCGGCCGCCGTCGAGGGCGACGATGCGATCGGACATCATGATCGCCTCGTTCGCATCGTGGGTGACCATGAGCACGGTCAAGCCGTCCTCCCGATGCAGGCGCAACAGAAGCGAGCGCATATCGTCGCGCAGGCTCTCATCGAGCCCCGAGAAGGGCTCGTCGAGCAACAGGGCCGCGGGCGCCGCCGCAATAGCGCGGGCCAGCGCCACGCGCTGCGCCTGGCCGCCGGAAAGCGTCTGCACCCGGCGCGGGCCGAAGCCAGGCAGCTGCACGCGCTCCAACAGCTCGCCGGCGCGGGCGAGGCGCTCGCGCTTGCCCGCGCCGGCCATGCGCAGCGGATAGGCGACGTTCTCCTCGACCGTCATATGGGGGAACAGCCGCACATCCTGGAACACGAAGCCGAGGCCGCGACGATGCGCGGGCAGCCCGTCGACCGGCGCGCCGTCGAACAGCACGCTGCCTGCGTCCTGCAGAAGGATGCCGGCGATCACCTTGAGTATCGTCGACTTCCCCGCCCCCGATTCGCCCAACAGCGAGCAGAAGGCCCCATCCGGAACGGAGAAGGACACGTCGCTGAGCACGGTGCGGGCACGCTTTCCCTCCCCCATGCTCAGATCGATATGACGAACGGCGAGCTCCATTGCCTCCCCCTATCCGTTGAAGTAATCGATCTCGCGGGCCGTCTGCTTGCGCAGCAGCACCTCGAACAGCAGGAACACGGCCAGCGTGGCGGCGATGAACACCACGCCGTAGGCGCTCGCGATCGTGCGGTCGCCGCTGGCGAGATACGGGAACATGACGAGCGCGAGGGTCTTCACCTTGCCCGCGCCAACCAGAAGCGTGAGAAAGTACTGCGAGAATGACAGAATATAGCTCATAGAGGCCGCCGATAGAAGAGAGGGCGCAAGCATCGGCAGGATGACCGTGAGCCACGTTCTCGCGCCGCCGGCGCCGCACATCCGCGCCTGCTCCTCGAGCCGGGAGCCGGCCGCTTCCATGGCATCGGCCATGATAAGGGTCGCATAGGGCAGAGCCACGATGGAATGCGCGAGGACGACGCCCGCGACGGTACCCGCCAAGCCTGCTCGAATGAAGGCAACCTGCACCCCCATGGCGAACACCGTGGCGGGAATGAGGAAGGGCAGAAGAACGGCGAAGCGCAGCGCCTCGCGGCCGAAAAAGCGGTAATGCGAGAGCGCCCGCCCCGCGAGGGTCGCCACCGCCGTCGTGAGCGCCGCCGTCGCCAGCGCGATGCCCACCGAGGCACCGAGCACCTCCCCCGCGCGCTGGGCGGGGCCGAACAGCTCCTCGATGCCGCGGGCGGAAAGCGTCTCCGGCAGAAGCGACGGCCAGGGCCAGGACGCCGTGAACGCCCACACCACGATAATCGCCACCGGGCCCAAAACGCAGAGCGCCTGCAGGGCCACCAGGGCGCGGGCCACGGCGCGGGCCGGCCTCCGTTCGCGCCGCCGGCTCATCGATCCCTCTTCTCGCGGCGCAGCACGGCGAAATACGCCGCCGCTGCCGCCGTCGTCACGGCGGCCATGATGCCGTTGAGGGCCATGGCCACGCACCGATTCGCGATATCGGGGTTCTGGAACTCGAGGTAAGCGAGCACGGGAAGCGCCTTGGGAGCTGTGGGCCCGAGGAGGAAGGGAACCTCGTAGGCGCCGAAGGCGAAGGCGAACACCACCAGAAAGGCCTTGAGGAGCGCCCCTTTGCACAACGGCAGCGTCACCGTGAGAAAGGAGTGGACCGGCGAGGCCCCCATCGCGGCCGCCGCCTCGCCGAAGCGATCCGACACGTGACCCATGAGCGTGACCGTGCAGAACGCGACGAAGGGAACTTCCTTCCACACATAGGTGACGAGAATGCCCCAGCCGCTCGGGTCGCCCACCACCGAGGGGAAGTCGGTGGGCGCGGCCACGAGCCCGAGATGATAGAGAACGCGCGGCACGAGCCCCGATCCCGAAAAGAGCGAAACGGCGGCCAGCACCACGAGGATATGGGCGCACATGAGCGGGATCTGCACATCGATGAGGGAAAGCAGGCGGGTGCGCCGCACCGCGCACAGCGCCGCCGACAAAACGATGCCGCCGGCAAGGGCCACCACCGACGAGACGAGGGCGATATACAGGCTGAAGCCCACCGACGCGGCCAAATCGGAGCGGGTGAGCGCCTCGGCCCAGTACTCGAAGGTGAAATCGGCCATGCCGATAAACGGCATGATGCCGAAACCCTGGAGCACCCCGTTCACCACGCCGTAGAGGAAGACGGCGACCAGCACGAGCGCCGGCGCCATGAGAAGATAGGGGGCGACAGCGCGCCCGCATCGCCGCCGGGCAAGACGGTTCACGGTCACGATCGGCCCCCTTTCGCATTCTCGGTCAAGCAGATTCTACCCCTGGGCCACGCGCTCAAGCCACAGCTTCTCGAGAATCGGGATAACCGGGCCGGCTGCTTCGGCAATGCGATGATCCAACAGCTCGTCTAAGGGAATCTGGGTGGAGCCAAGCGGCACGTCGGCGAAGGCGGCGCTGTCGCTCTCGGGCAGCTTCGCCATGTCGAGCACCGAGATGTTGCCGAGGTTCTCGTAGATGGACAGCTGCATCGCCGGCGAGACCACCTCGTTGATGGCCACGAGGGCCGCCGCCTTGTGGGGCGCATTGGCGGCGATGGCCATGAAGTTCGAGTTGCCCACCGTGCCCGTATCGAAGATGAACGAGCGGGTGGATTCGGGCAGCTGACCGGTGTTGACGAGATCCTGCGGCGCGCCGTAGCCCATGTTCAAGATGAGCTCGCCGTCGGCGTACATGGTGGCCACCGTGGAGGAGTCAGCCGGGAAGGTCGCGCCCTCCTTCCACAGGTACGGGCTCAACTCGCGCAGATAGTCGAGGCCGGGCTCGACAATGGCGAGAACACCTTCCTCGGTGGGGGCGTCCATGGACGAGAGCTTCTCGAACTCGTCCTTTCCGATGACGCCGGCGATGAGGCAGGAGATGAAGGCAGTGCCGGTGAAATCGCCGGGCTCGGGGTAGGTCACCTGACCGGGATGGGCTTGGCAGAACGCTTTGAACTCCTCGACGGTGGTCGGCGGGGCATCGACGATGTCGCTGTTGTACCACATCTGCATCTGGGCCTTGCCGTAGGGGCACTCGAAGCCCTCGGTGGGAGAGCCGAAATCGTAGGCCACTTCGGGGCTTTCCGCATCGATGTAGTCGTTGAAGTTCGGCAGGTAGCTCGTGAAGGGGCCCCACAAATAGCCGTTCTCCTTGCACGAGTAGAAGTTCTCTCCGTTGATCCAGATGAAGTCGATGGATCCTTCGGTCACGCCCGCCTGCATCTCGCCGGAGAGCTGTGTGAGGATATCGTTGATGTCCATGCCGACCAGATCGAGCGTGACGTCGTACTTGTCCTTCAGCGCCGGGGCCAGCACCGTGTTGATCCAGGTGTTGCGCGCCTCGTCGCCGCCCCAGCCGTACCAGGAGACCGTCTGCCCCTTGGCCGCGGCGAGCACCGCGTCCCAGTCGGCGTAGTCGACCTCGCCCGCTGAGGGCGCGCCGCCCTCGGAAGCCTTCTCGCTCGACCCGGAGCACCCTGCGAGCGTTCCGCCGAACATCATCGCCGCCGCCGTCACGCCTGCAGCGGTCACGAACCCGCGACGGCTCATCCGAGACGTCGCGAGACGATATGCCCATTGGCCATATTCGTTCACTGCCATAGTTCCTCCCTGTTTTTGATAGATGGTCTTATCTACTATTAGACTTAGTCAAATAGTAGATAAGACCATTTTATGGCAACGTGTCGAAGAGTCAAGGGGGAATTATACGTCCTTGCGACTAAAGCCGCGCGCGAGGGACGATCGCGCCCTCAGAGCAGCTCCTGGACGAGCCAGGGGCCGTACTCGCCGGACCACATGGACTCCAACCGGCCGAACACGCCCGACCAGTCGAAGCCGGCCTCGAAGAGCAGCTCCAGGTACTGGCAGAAGGCCGGTCCCGCGACGGCTCCCGCCGCCGCGTCGGCGCGCCGCGTGGCGGCAAAGGTGTAGGCGCACGTGGGGCAG
>CABSMC010000095.1 GCA_902478715.1 uncultured Adlercreutzia sp. | reverse complement strand
CAGATGGCAAGTTTTTCGAGGATTTCGACATTGGCGTCCGGTCAGTTGTTGACGGATAACGAAAAACGCATAATCAGTCAGCAAACGGGGCCGTTGAAGCCCCTTTTGCGCGACGCTTCACGGGTCAAATGTCGAAATCCTTGAAAAACTTGCCAGACTCTGCGGGCGAAATGCGCAAGTGCAGCGAATCGCAATGGGCGCGAGGCTAGAATAGGCGCAGGCAGCGAAGGCCTCATATTCGCGCGAGGTCTCATGTGCTAGGGCATTTCGGGCCTAGCGGGCGCCGCGCTGGTGAATGAGCGTGAGAACGACTACGGCGTCGTCTTTTGGAAGGTAGTCGTAGATGATATCGAAGGGCCGCACGACAAGCTTGCGCACCTGGGAGCCATAGCGGCGCCGAATTGATGCGGGAAGAATGGCGGAACCGATCTCCGGCGCATCTTCCAAAAGCGCTATGGTGTCGAGGATCTCGTCAAGCTTCTCCTCGCGCTCCACGATGGCGGCATCTGCCATGAACCCTTCGGTGAAAACGATCTCAGCCATGGAAGTAACGCCGCTTCAGTTCGGCGCGTGCAGCATCGACTCCGCGGACAACGCGTTCCGCCGCGTAGTCGGCTCGCCCACGTTCGATGCCCATCGCGAGGCGCTCCTCATAGGCAGCTTGTTCGGCGACCTCGGCCATGCGCTGTTCGAACATGGTCTCCGAGCAGAACACGTAGGCGCCGGTACCGTTTTCCGTGATGCGCACGATGTGGTCTTGGGCGGCCCGCTTAACGTCGCCCTGACGCTTCTGCAGGGCGGAAACCGGATAGATGGGATCCATAACGGCATCCACGGCGACCTCCTTGAGGTAGGAAAATTGTATAGAAAATTATACTACCTCAAGGGAATGGTTCAAGGTGGAACAAAGGAGCTGTTCTTCGGCTGTTTCTCTGTCAAGCCGACCAGTTTCTGCGGGGAATAGATTCTTGCGTAGCTTGTCGGCTTTCTACACGCCCTGGAGGAGGCTGGCGGCCACCGCATGCAGGATGTCGTTGCGCTGGGTGCTCGCCACAAGGCTCGCCAGAGGGGCGGCGGCGAGCGGCATGTTGGCGTCGCAGAGCTCGATAAGGGCGCGGCCCACCACTTCCATCACGTCGTCCAGGGGCGCCAGGGGCACGCCGGCCGTGCGCAGGCAAGCCACAGGATCCCAATCGCTGCCGGGCACGCTGTTGCCCATCTCGCTCACCAAGTCGTTGCGCTCGTGCAGGGCCGCTTCGCCCATGGGGCTCGTCTCCGGCACCCGCAGGTAGCAGGCGAGCGCCTCGGGCAAGCGGCCCGTCTGCCAGTAGGCGAAGGCCAGCCGGTAGTACACGTAGGCGATGTCGTTCCCGGTGACGGCCACGCGCAGGGCATCGCGGGCCACGTCGATGATGCGGTCGTAGTGGTCGCCCTCGGCGAAGCAGGTGATGAGGTCGTTGTAGGCCGGGGCGCTTGTGGGGGCGAGCTCGATGCAGGCGCGGGCCTGGGCCTCGGCGGCGTCCAAATCGCCCATGTCGCGGTAGATGCGCGAGAGCGACGAGCGGGCCGCCTGGCCGATGTCCGAGGCGCGCACGTAGCGCACTGACGGGTCGCTTTCCACGAGGCTCGTCAGATAGCGGGCGAAGACGTTCTCGCAGTACAGAAGGCGGCGCGGCTCGGCGGGCTGGGCGAGGTCGTCCGCTACGATGTCGGCCGTCGCCGCAGCGCTCGTCTCGGCCACGATGTCCTCCAGCTGGGCCACCGCCAGAAGCAGCGAGTCGTCCTTCTCCTCCATGATGGCGCGGTAGCGGGCGGCCAGATCGGCGTTCTGCTCGCTCATGACGTCCAGGTCGCTCACGATGTCGGCATGCAGAAGCCCGCGCAGGTTCTCCGGCAAAGGACGGGTGTCCTCGGCCACGGGGGTGAAGGGAACCGACAGTTCCACCGGCAGCGGTTCTACGGGCTGCAAGTTGCCCGCCTCATCGATGTTGACGGCGAACTGGGCCAGATGCAGCATATCGAACAGCGCCGCCGGGTCGCATTCGGTGGCCGGCGCGGAGAACTCGCCGCTGCGGATCTTCGCCATGGCGCCCATGGTGAAGGGGATGCGGCCGAACTCCAAAGACATCACGGTCGGGCCCGCGATGGAGCCTTCGCGGCCGTTCACGACGACGCGCGTCACGCCGACGGAGGTGCCGAAAGCGGCGGCGGCGATGAGGGCCGCAAGCCGCAGGGCGTAGGCGGCCGCGGCGGCAGGACGCGGGGCGGTGCAATCGGCCCACTGGCCCGTGGCGCTGCTCCAGCGCGACTTCGGGAACACGTCGGGAGTGGGCAGCGACACGCTGGCCACAATAGTACCGGTGGCGCTGTCGCAGGCGAAGCGGTATTCCAGGCGGAAGGGGAGCACCATGGCCTCGCAGGCGGCGGCCAGACGCGTGGAGAGATCCCAGTTGCCGCCGCGAGTGCCCGTCGTGCCGTACTGGGTGTCCAGCTTGTTATCGCGTTCGGCGGCGGTCAGGTAATCGTTGGCATCGTTGGCGATGGAACGCAGCACCTGCCAGTCCAGCTCGCTGCAGGCGCTCTCGGTCGTGGCGCTCACAAAGGCGGTGCCCTCGTCGCCTTCCAAGGCCTTCGAAATGAGGGCCAAACGATCGAGCACGGACTCGATGCGCAGAATGGTGCCCCGGTTGCCGGCTGAAATCGTGCTGTCGTCGAAGATGGACCAGAACAGGCCCGTGGTGTTCAGGCGGCGCAGCTCCACCGGATGCTCCACGGCGATGGCGCGCAAGCTGGGCGCCTCGGCCTCGGAGAGCAGGCGGGCGGCGTAGGCGTCGAAGCCCGAAGACGAGGTCGGGTCGGTCGGGTCGGCCATGGACACGCGGAACAGCAGGCCGTCGATGGCGTCGGGCAGCGGGGTGGCGGTGAACTCCGCCAGCGCGTCGCGGGTGGTGCGGCCCGAGGCGGTGGCGCCGGCCGCGTTCTGGGAGCCGCCGTCTTTGGCGGGCTCCTCGGGGTTGTTGCCCTTTTTGCGGAAGAAATCGAACACGGCGGAACCTTTCACCGGAGTAGTTGGATAAGTCTGCCCATTGTCCCACAGTGCGCGGTGTTTCACCGTGTCAACTTGGGAGAAACTGCCAGACCATCACGGTTTTCAGGAGATTTGCGAGCTTAATTGACGGGAAAGGGGGTGAGGTCAACAACATTCATGAGCAAAAGCATCAGGAATGTTAGCGAGCGATGTGCGGCGCAGCCCTCTGCGGCGCCGCCCGTCAGGCATTGTGCAGCTTGTAGCCCATGCCCCACACGGTTTGCAGGTAGCTGTCGGTGCCCGTGGGCTTCAGCTTGCGGCGCAGGTTCGACACGTGCACGTTCACCGTGGAATCCTCTACCGAGTAGGGCTCGCCCCAGGCCAGCTCGAACAGCTCCTGCTTGGTGAACACCTTCTGTGGCCGGCCCATGAGCAGCTCCAAGATGTTGAACTCCGTGCGCGTGAGGGCCACTTCCTCGCCGTCGACGGAGAAGACGCGCCCGTCGGGATCCAGCGTCCAGCGGCGGAAGGCGAGCAGCTGCGAGGAGTCGTCCGCGTTCGTGGCGCTTGCGGCCGCGCCGGCATGGGCGCGCTCGGCGCGGTGGCGCCGCTGCACCTCGATGCGGGCCTGCAGCTCGTCCAGATCGAAGGGCTTGGTCAGGTAGTCGTCGGCGCCGGCTTGCAGAAGGGAGATCTTGTCGGCGGCGGTGATGCGCGCTGAGATGACGATGATGGGCAGCGCGCTGGCGGCGCCGCGGATGGCGCGCACGATCTCCTCGCCGGGCACGCCGGGCAGCATGAGGTCGGTGATGACCACGTCCGGGCGCTGCTCGCGTAGAAGCTTGAGGCCCTCGGTGCCCGAGAAGGCCTGGCGGCAGCGGTAGCCGCGGCGCTCCAGATGCGCGCAGACCACCTCGTTGATGGAGGGGTCGTCCTCGATGATGAGTATGTCGGCAACGGTTTCCACGGCAAGCAGGATAATACGCGCGGATGCGTTGGCGCTGGCATCTTCAAACAATCTTAACGCTTCGCCAGAACTTTCTTTAATTTCCGCGTCCACACTGAAAGACGTTGGAAATGCGGTATAAGCGAGAAAGGACGAAGCGATGGGAAGAGCAAGAGAAGGGAGGCGGTCGTGAATGTCATCGAGGCGCGCGGGCTGACCAAGGTCTACGGCGGCCGGGCTGCGGTGCGCGATTTCGCCATGACCGTGGCTGCGGGGGACATCTACGGCTTCGTCGGAAAAAACGGCGCGGGCAAATCGACGGTCATGAAGATGATCTGCGGCGACGCTCTTCCGACGGCTGGCGAGGTCGTACTGTTCGAAAGCGATCGAGCCTCGGCGGGGGACGGGGAGCTCGAAGACGGCGGCGTGCGGCGCATCGGCGTGCTGATCGAGGAGCCGGCGCTGCTGCCGAACTTGTCGGCCTACCGGAACCTCATGGCGAAGGCGCTTGCCTGGGGCATCGTGGACGGTCCGGCCCGCTGCGAGGAGGTGCTCAGGCTCGTGGGGCTCTCCTCGGTTGGCAACAAGAAGGTGCGCGGGTTCTCGCTCGGCATGAAGCAGCGGCTGGGGCTCGCCATGGCGCTGCTCGGCAGCCCCGACGTGCTGCTGTTAGACGAGCCGTTCAACGGGCTCGACCCGGAGGCGACGCGCGCCATGCGCAATCTCATCGTGCGCGTGAACGAAACCCTGGGTATCACGGTGGTCGTCAGCTCGCATGTGCTCGATCAGCTCGATCGCATGGCCACGCGCTACGGGGTCATCGCCGACGGGCGCATGGTGCGCGAGATGACGGCCGAGGAGGTGGCCGCCGAGTGTCGCAGCAGCCTGCGCGTTCGCACCGAGAACCCGGCCCGGGCCCTGGCGCTTTTGGAAGAGGCGTATCCCGCGCTCGCCTTCAAAGCGGAGCCGGACGGGGCCCTTGTCGTCGCGGGCGACTACGACGATGGTGCCATCAGCCGCCTGCTTGCCCGCTCCGGCGAGGTGGTGCGCGAGCTGTCCCAAGACCATCGCGATTTGGAAGAGTACTTCGTGGAACTGATGGAAGGAGGCGCGCAGTATGTTTAACCTGCTGAAGAGCGATATATACCGCCTCGTGCACGGCAAAATGCTCTGGGTGGCCGCTATCGTGCTGGTGGCTCTGTCCGCTCTGGCCGCCGGCATGATGCACTGGGTGTCCTCGCCGGAGTTTTTGCGCATGACAGCGACGAGCTTCGAGATGACCGTGAACGTCAGCGACGGGGTGACCGGCGGGGCCGGCGTCCTGGGCGAAGGAGATGCTGCCGCTGCGAATGCATCGGCGGAAGCTGCGGCTGCGGCCGGCGCCTCGGGGCGCGGTCTGTCGCTGGATGAGCTGGACACGCTAGGCGCTGCCGAGGCTGCCGGATCGGCCGAATCCGAAGAGGACAGCGTGCGCGACGATGAGACGGCGAGCGATTCCGCATTCGCCTCGAGCGAGCTGTGGGATCTTGTCGCTGACAATCCCGAGGCGCTCAGCGACGCCGATTTCGAAGGAGTGTCCCGCGACATGCGCACCCTGGCCTCGCCGGCCGATATGCTGGGAGATATGGCGGTGTCGGGAGGGGCGCTGGCCATGGTCGTCTCGCTGGTGACGGCACTCTTTCTTGCCCAGGACTTCTCCATGCGCTTCGCGCGCAACTTGGTGATGGATCGCCGGGGGCGCGTGCGCTACTACGGCGAGAAGCTGGTGCTCGTCGGTCTTCTCGCGGCCTTCTATCTGGCCGTGGCCGCCCTGGCCGGAGCCGCGTCCTTCGCGGCGGCAGGCTTCACCTATGCGGCGGCAAGCCCGCTGGGCGACCTGGCGCTCTTCCTCGGGCTGGCCTGGCTTTTGGCCTTCGCCTACGGGTGCACGACGGCGGTCATCGTGTGGGCGAGCCGCAGCGCCGGGGCCGGGGTGGCCTGGGCGCTGATGGTCAGCTCCGGCATCGCTGGCTCGCTTCTCGGCCAGGTGCTGCTTCTGCTGGGCCGGGGCGTGCCCTGGATCGGCGCGCTGGAGTCGTGGATGCTCGCCTCCTGCATGCAGAATGTGGGCAATCACGCCTCGACGCTGCTCGCGACGCCTGCTGCCGCCCCGCTGACCATGGCGCCCCTCGCTGTGCAGGTGCTCATCGTGGGCACCGCCGCGGTCGCCCTCTGCGCCGTGCTGACGTTCGGCCCGCTGCGCAAGCGCGATTTGTAGTCCCTTGGGGGCGGCGAGGTGCACAAACCCCCGCGTTTTGGCTGCGCGAGGCGCGCAAACCCCCGCGTTATGGCTTGGTTGCGGTGAGCGATTTACCAGGCATTATGCTGTGTTTTACCTGATCAGAGACTCAGGCAAAACAAGGGGGTTTGCGTGCTTCCCGCAGACTTCGGGAGTAAACTTCCCTGAGAGAAACGACGAGAAAGGAGCATCGTGACGCTTGCCATTTGCTTCGGAGGCCTGGCGCTCTGCGGGTTCGCGATGGTGCTGCTGTACGGCCACGAGCTTCGTCGTATGGCCCGCTTTTTGCGAGCTCGCGACGGGCGTTCCAACAGCCGCCTGACCACCGAAATGCCCGGACCTGGTTTCGCCGATCTGGCCCGCGCGGTGAACGGCACGCTGGATGCCGCCGACCAACGCGAGCGCGAGCGCGCCGCCGAGCAGCGGCAGTTCCAGCGTGACCTGGCGAGCCTGTCCCACGACATTCGCACACCGCTCATGGGAGCGAAGGGCTACGTTTCCCTAGCCGCCGAGGAGCCGGACGATGCTCGCCGCGCCCATTACCTGCAGGCGGCCGAGGCGCGCCTGGCCGACATGGAGGGCCTGCTGGACGCGCTGTTCGCCTACGCCCGCGCCACCGATGCCGCGTCCGATCTGGATAGGCGCCCCCTTGTCGTTCTGCCCGTGCTCGCCGATGTGCTCACTGGCCAGTTTCCCGCTTTCGAAGAGCGCGGCTGGGAGCCTCTGGTGGACTTTCCCGACGAGTCCCTGGTGGTCGAGGCTGACAGCGAGGCGCTGGCTCGTATGTTCGAGAACCTGGTGAGCAATGCCCTGCGCTATGGGACGTCCGCGCCGTCCATCGTTCAGCGGGGCCGCAGCTTGACCTTCTCCAACAAGGTGCCCGATCCGACGGCTATCGACGTCAATTGCCTCTTCGAGCGCTTCTACCGCGCTGATGCGGCCCGTGCCCACGGAGGGGCGGGGCTGGGTCTCGCTGTGGTGGCCAGCCTCGCCGCCGCCCAGGACATAGAGGTCGAGGCCTCTTTGGAAGGCGACGAGCTTTCCCTGGCCCTTATCTTTCCTCCTGTTTCCGGAGAAGTGTGAGAGGGGAGGGCGGAGTCGGCTGCCGGGGTCGCGCTCTTCCGCAATGAAAACGGGCCCGCAGCCCTTTTGCGGCTGCGGGCCCGTGGCGTTCGGGCGCGGTTTTGCTCGGCTTTGCTCGGCCTTGCGGGTACTAGAGCGCGGCGATTTCGCGGTAGGCGTTCATGGCCGTCTTGCGGCTCATCTTCGACGTGTCCCCTTTGAGGAAGGCGTAGAAGTTGCCCTTGTTCAGGCGGGTGACGCGGCAGGCCTCGGCGCGGGTCATGTTCTTGTCGGCCAGAAGATCGCCGAAGGCGGTCGAGACGTACTTCAGGATTTTGCGGTCGACCTCGATGCGCGAGGAATCGGTGCGCCATTCGACGAGGATGGTTTTGAACGGGTCGCCGTCGGGCAGCATGCCCAGGTACACCTCCAGCGGACGCCCCGACGCATGCCAGTGTTCGACGAACTCGTCGAACATTTCGGCCGCTTTCGTGCCCTCCGCGCGCCGGAGCAGGTATTCCTCGCGTCCGTCGCAGATCGCAAGCAGAAGAAGCGGCGCGAATGCCTCGGGATGCGCATCCTCGGCGGCGGCGAAGAACTTCTTCGTGCTTGTAGTGTTTAAACCGGTCAAACCTTGGCAGCGTTTAAGTAGGAAATAGCGGAATGAACAGGCCATACTTCTCCTTTCTCTCTGAGAGCCGAAATTATTAATAGAATCAAATAATACTTTTTATGACCGAATTAATCAAGAACAAGTTCGCGATCGCCACAAATGCCCCAAAATTCGTAGCCCGATCGGGGGAAATGTCAGAAACTCTGAAGAACTGCGGCCGCAGCTCCGCACGGGGTTACAGCTCCACTTCGTCGATGAGGTGGATGAGATCTTGCTGGCTGTGGATGTTCAGCTTGCGGTAGATGTGGCGGATGTGGGTCTTCGCCGTGCCTTCGGAGATGTAGAGCTGCTGCTGGATGTGGGAGGACTTGTAGCCGCGGGCCAGGTAGTACATGACCTCGCTTTCGCGGCGCGACAGCAAGTAGGTGTTGGCGACGATCTCGCAGCGCTGGCGGAAGCGGCCCCGGGCGGCGGGCGTGTCGTCGGCGGGCGTGGGGGCGACGGCCTCCTCGGCGAAGATG
>CABSMC010000094.1 GCA_902478715.1 uncultured Adlercreutzia sp. | reverse complement strand
TCCGCAGAGTCTTCGCTTACGGTCTCCGCAAAGCCTTCGTCGGCGGCCTCCGCTAAGACTTGCTCCCTCGTCTCGATCGCGCGATCAGTCGCGCCGGCGAAAGCATCGCCCGCATCGCTCTGCGCAATCGCTTCTTTCTTTTTCTCTGTCGGCTTCTTCATGATCGCTATTATAGCGCCCGCACTTTCCCACACGCGGAACCCCGGACGCTCCAATTAAGAAAGCGTAAGGTGTGCGTCTTTTTCCAAATGCTGTCACGCAGCGCGCAACCCAAGCGCTACCATGGGAGCCCCCATCGGCTCGCCAGTCGTAACTGGCACATTCCAGCGACGATCGCACGTCGCCGGAGCCGGCCGCCCCAAAAGCAAGCCGAGTCCCAAGCGACAACGCATCAGCCGCAGGCAAGCCAAGCAAAGCGTCAGACCCAGGAAGGAGGAGGCTCCATGACGAACGCGCCATTCGCGCTCAACCGCCGCGAGTTTATCGCACTCGCCAGCGGCTTGGCCGCCGTGCTCGTCGTCGGCGACGGCACCTATTTCGCCTCCCGCAGGTCGGCCGCCCACGCCCAGCCCGTACCTTCCGAATCCGCCGCCCTGGCCCAGCCCGCGACGCCGTTGAATGCCGCCAACGCCTCCTCCAACGCAGAAACAGCCTCGACCGCCGAGTCCGCGACCGAGGCCGAACCCGGCGCCCCAGTCGACACCGAAACGCCTCCGATGGCGCTTGAAGACCTCCCCTGGAACCTGCGCCTCGTGAACCGCGACCATCCCCTCGCCGCCGACTTCGTGCCTAGCAATCTGGCCGAGCTGCCCGACGAAAGCTGGGTGGAGCCCCACGTCAACCACCGAGTGGATGCCCGCATCGTCAAAGATCTCACAGCCATGCTCACGACTGCCGAAACCGAAGGTGTCCGCCCCGTCATCTGCTCCTCGTTCCGCACTTACGACTACCAGGAGAATCTCTTCGAAAACCGCATCGAGCGAGCCGAGCACGAGGATCATTTGGAAGGCACCGAAGCCGAAGAGGCCGCCGCGTTCTGGGTGGCCCCGCCCGGCGCCAGCGAGCACCAGACGGGCCTCGCCGTCGACATCGTGGATGCCGACTACCAGGAACTGGACGAGGGCCAAGAGGCCACCGCCACCCAGCAGTGGCTCATGGCCCATTGCGCCGAGTACGGCTTCATCCTGCGCTATCCCACGAACAAAAGCGCCACAACCGGCATCGGCTACGAGCCCTGGCACTACCGCTACCTAGGCCGCGAGGTCGCTCCCGCCGTAGCGCAAAGCGGCCTTTGCTTAGAAGAATGGCTCGCCGAGACGTACCACGTCCAGGCCTGACGCCACCCTGCACCTTTCCCGCAGCTGCATCCTTCCGCAGCCGTCCTCTCCACCCCCCCCCTCAAGACCGCGAAACAAAATCGCTGAGCCGTCCCACAAGAAAGGCGGCCCGAAGGCCGCCTCTTGCAAGGAGTAAAGAGCTTATCGAAACTTACAGCATCCAAGGCTGAATGATCGTGATCGGCACCGCCGCGCTCACGATGAGCAGACGCAGCATGAAGCCGCCGACGAGCACGCCCGCGTCCGATAGCGCGCTGATCATCTGGCCCGTACGCGAGGTCTCGAACTCGTGCTTGGCCAGCCACAGCATCCAGCATTCTAGAATCGTCGGGAGCACCAGGCCCACGATGACGAACAGCAGCCAGAACGCCACGGCCCAATTGCCCGACACCAGCGACATCACGCTCTCCCAGCCGGCGGGGCTCGGGTTGAACGCCGTGATGAACAGCAGCGCGGCAACCAGCACGAACTCGATGACTGGCAGCCAGAAGTGGAACTTCTTCATGACGACGACCTCGTTGAACTCGTCAGGCGCGTAGAACACGCCGACGAGCAGCACTGCGGCCATGCCGGTGGACACGGCGGACACGAGGAACAGAATCGGCAGAAGCGCGCTGTTCCACAGGGGGAATCCCTGGCACACGCCAAGCAGGCAGCCGGTGTAAATGGCGACGCACAGGCCCATGACGAGCCCCACGCAATCGAGCCACATCGGCACCTCGCGCTTCATCAGATCAAGCACCAGCACGATGAGCGCGACGACCACGAACACCGCCAGAAACACCACGCCCCAGGTCATTACCGACCCGAAGTTCGTAAGCAGAAGCGCGAAGCGCAGCGGATGGGCGAAGCCCGCGGCAGCGTCGAACATCAACAAGCACAGGCCGATGATGACCACGATCGGCGCGATAAGGCGCCCGACGCGCATGAGGCGCTTGCAATCCGGATGGCGGTAGCGGACGAACACCGCCGTTGCGAACGCGCCGCCGCCCAAGCCGGCCAGAAAGAGGTACCACGCGATGATGGCGCCCCAAATGGGTTCGTAGATCATGTCAATCACCTCACGTAATAGATCTTGGCGCGGGTCAGATCGCCGGCGATGGGGGCCGCACCCGTGCGCGCGATTTCCTTGGAAATCTCGCTGTCGGAATCGTCCAGATCGCCGAAGATGCGGGCGCCCGTCAGGCAGGCATCGACGCACGAGCACATCTTCGTGCCGTTCTCATAGGAAGAAAGCGTGCAGAAGCGGCACTTATCCACCTCGCCCGTCTTCGAATTGCGCGTACGCACCTGATAGGGGCAGGCGGCCATGCAGTACAGGCAGCCGATGCACCGGCCGTGATCCACTTCGACGATGCCGTCGGAGCCCATGTGCGCGGCTCCGGTGGGGCACACGCTCGCGCACGGCGCATCCTCGCAGTGCATGCACTGCAGCGGGATGTGCTCCACGGTCACGTTGGGGTACTTGCCCACTTCGCGCTCCTCGAAGCGAATGAACGACTCGTCGGGAAGCAGATCGTTCTGGCGCTGGCAGGCCGTGCGGCAGGCATAGCAGCCAATGCATTTCTTGGTATTGATGAGCATTCCGTAGCGTGCCATCATTCACCTACTTTCTGCACGGAAACCAACGTTTCCTGGGTCATGGCCGAACCATAGGCCGGTTCCATGTGGAAGGGAACGAAGTCCATGAAGTTCAAGCCCACGCCGTAAGCCGTGTGCTGATCGGGGGATTTGCAGCCATAATGGGAGGGCATGTAGATGGCCGTCGGGTTGATGCGCTCGGTCACCTTCACCTTGATGGGGCCCTCGGCCATCGTGTTCGACAGAATGACCTCGTCGCCGTCCGCGATGCCCAAGCGTTCGGCCACCTCGGCGTTGATCCAAATGCGGTCGAGGCCATAGGACTTCGTGATGTCCATCAAAGGCTCGCAGTTGGCGGTCTGCGTATGCGTGTGGATGGCCTGCTTGCCGCCGATGAGGCGGAACTCGCCGACGGTCTCGTTCGGCATCACCTGGGGCTCGACCCACACCGGGCACGCGGACAGCCCAGCCGCCGCGCACGCCTCGCTCGTAAACTGGATCTTGCCCGTCGGGGTCTTCCACTCGGGAACCTTGCCGTAGGCATAGGCCTTCTCGGGGAACGAGATCGTGCCGACCTGCCGCAGCTCATCGAGGCTCGTGCCCACGCTGCGCAGCTGCGCGTCGGCCAGTTCGTCAACGGTGAACGGGAAGTACTGCCCCACGCCGCACGCCTCGGCCAGCTGCGTGAAGATCACATCGGCCGGACGCGTGTTGGGGTGAATCACCTCGAGCACCTGATCGCGCAGGGAAACAACCGGCACGCGTCCGCCCACGAACTCGGGCAGCTCGCGGCGTTCCAGGTAACTGCACTCGGGCAGCACGTAGTCGGCCAGCATCGCGGTTTCCGACATCTGCACGTCGACGACGACCATCAGATCGAGGTTCGCGAAGTCCTCTGCCAGCTGGGCGGGGTTGGAATAGCCGGCCGCCATGTTCGAGTTGTAGAAGAACAGGCCCTTGACGTTGCCCTCCTTCGCCATCTCGGCGACATAGAGGTTGGTGCCCATGGAAGAGAGCGCCAGCGGGTACTCCTCGGCGCCCCACATCTTCGCCTCGACCTTCGGCACCTCGGGGAACTTCGCCGGATCAAGATCGCCCGCCTTCACGCTGGGGAGGAACAGCGCCCCGCCGGGCTGGTTCCAGCAGCCCAGAAGCGTGTTGAACAGGCAGAGCGCTCGCGCCGTCTCGCCCGAGTTCGCGTAAGAGCACCCGAAGGCACCGCGCCAGCTCGGCTCGATGGAGGCCGCAGGGGCCGCCTCGGCGAACTCGAGCGCCAGCCGCTCGATGTCGGCAGCGGGAATGCCCGTGACGCCCTCGGCCCACTCCGGCGTGTAGCCCGCAATGGCACTCGCCCACTCGTCGAATCCGACGCTGTTGGCCGCCACGTACTCGGCATCGTAGAGATCGCGATTAATAAGCACGTTGGACATGGCCAAGATGAGCGCCAAGTCGGTGCCGGGATTGATGGGCACCCACTCGTCGGCGAAGGCGATGCTGTTGTTCAGGCGCGGATCCACCAGCACGATGTGCGCGCCGTTCTCGTGCGCCTGCTGCAGCGCGGCCACCGAGCTGGGTCGAATGGCGTCGGCGTAGCTGCGGCCGATGAACATCGTCATCTTCGAGTTGGCCACATCCGATTCGAAATTGGCGGCGCCAATGGCCTGCGTGAACCCGGACTCCTTGGAAAGGTTGCAGGCGGCGCCGTGCGTATACACATTGGGACTGCCGAGCGCGTTCATGAAGCGCTTCGTGTAATACTTGCCCGACGGGCGCGGATCCTGCACCATGGCAAGCGCCTCGGGGCCGTACTGCACAATGATATCGTTCACCTTCTGGCCGATCTCGCTGAGCGCCTGATCCCATCCTATTACTTCGAATTCGCCGTTTTCGTTCTTCTTCATCGGGTCGGTGAGCCGATCGGGCGAATAGGCGATCTGGGAATAGCCGTACCCGCGCGCGCACAACTTGCCCTGCGCGTTCGGATGGGCCTCATCTCCGATGAGCTTCGTGAGCTCGCCATCTACGACGTAGGCGTAATAACCGCACTTGCTCGAGCAGGAATTGCACAGCGAGTGCACCACTTCGGTTCGCTTATCCGTCTCGGCATCAGCATCGGCTTCGCCGCGAACCGACAAGCTCACAAGGCCCGCGCCGGCGGCCACGGCAGCCACCCCGGCGCTTCCAACTAAAAAGCTGCGCCGTGTTAAAGCGTGTCCTGACATAATGGTCCTTCTCTCTATCGTTTAAGCCTCGACGATGGTGGTCGTGGAAACCACGCCCTCGTCGATGGCCTTCTGGGCAATATCCTCCCAATCGATGAACTTGATGGCGCCGTTGGGGCACTGCTCGGCGCAGCGGCCGCAGGAAATGCACTTGGTCGACGTGCCGGTCTGGGCGTTGATGTGGGGCATGTTCCAGGGGCAGGCGGCAGAGCACATGCCGCAGCCGATGCACACGTCCTCGTCGACAACGCGGGCGCCGGTCTCCTCATCGGAATGGATGGCGTGAACGGGGCAGTACTTGGCGCACTGCGGATCGGCGCACTGCTTGCAGGAAGCGACCGTGAACTGGCAGTTGCCGAAAATGCCGTCGTTGGTATCGACGCCGGAGCCGAAGTTGTAGTTGTCCCATACGCGCACACGGGCGATGGACTGCTGGGCGGCACCGTCGTTCTTCAGGGTGCACATCATCTCGCAGCGCTGGCAGCCGGAGCAGCGAGCGCGGTCAGTGACGATCATTTTCGTAGGAGTGGTACGCAGCTCGATGCGGCCCGAGGCGATGGCCTGCTGGGTCACGCCCCAGGAGGCGAGCACGCCGCCGACCACCAGGCCGGCAACGCCGCAACCGGTCATGGCGAGCACGGTGCGACGGGTAAAGAAGGGCTGCTTCTTCTCGAAGGCCGGCGCAGAACCGGGCTCGGTAGCGGACACCGGGGCCGCGGGCGGCTGCTCGGTGGCCACGGTTTCATTTTTCTGGGTGTCAGACATTTGAACTCCCCCTTGTAACTTCATGCTTGTCTCAGAGAGAACTCAAGATCGCGACGCCACGCAACAGGGGGCATCATAGTCATGAATGAAGAAGCTGTGTACCCTCTTTGAGGGGGATTACCGAATGTTTGCCTTCCCCTCGCCCGACCGTAGGGGAGCCGTCATATTCCCGTTGAAAAAGATCCCCTCATTGAGGGGAGGGGGGCAAAAATGCCCTCCCTTATACTTCTACGCGACGATTACTCCAGATCGACGACTGGTACCACGCAACATGAGTACACGAAGAGATTTGGAGCTTCATCATGGCTGATTCAAAACTGGATCCCACCAAGTCCTACGGCTGGACCGGCAAGATCCTCCGCGTCAACCTGACCGACAAAACCGTTTCCGTCTCGCCCACCGACCCTTATAAAGGCTACATCGGCGGCATGGGCCTGGCCAACAAGATCATGTACGACGAGGTGGCCCCGGGAACCGATCCGCTCGCGCCCGAGAACAAGGTCGTGTTCGCCGTCGGTCCCCTGACCGCCACCGGCGTGCCCCTGGCGGGCCGCACCACCATCGCCTCCCTTTCCACCTACACGAAGGACCATCAGGTCGTCGATGCCCACTGCGGCGGCATGATCGGCGCGGCCATCAAGAAGGCCGGCTGGGATGCCATCGTCATCGAAGGCGCCTCCGATGAGCCGGTCTACCTGAAGATCGACGATGACAACGTCGAGATCAAGGCCGCCGACCAGGTGTGGGGCCTCGGCACCCGCGCCACCACCGAGGCGCTCTCGCGCAAGGAGGGCACCGACTTCTGCGTGGCCACCATCGGCCCTGCCGGCGAGAACCTGCTGCCCTACGCCTGCATCATCAACTCCCGCAACCATTCCGCCGGCGCCGGCACGGCCGCCGTGCTCGGCTCCAAGAAGTGCAAGGCGCTCGTCGTGCGCGGCACCCAGCCCATCTACGTGGCCGACCCGCAGGCCGTGGCCGACCTGTCCGACTACATGCTGCGCGAGATCGTCGGCTCCAACAACAACCACGTCGTGCCCTCCACCCAGCAGGAATGGGCCGAGTACTTCGATAAGGGCAGCCGTTGGACGGCCCAGAAGGGACTGACCTGGGCGCTCGCCGAGGGCGGCCCCATCGACACCGGCGAGCCGAAGCCCGGCGAGATCAACACCGTGGGCTACCGCTGCATGAAGTCCACCAAGGACGACGGCCCGGAGGCCGAGAAGTACACCATCAAGATGAACGGCTGCCACAGCTGCCCCATCCACTGCTACTCCGACCTGCGCGTCGAGAAGAGCTCCGCGAACGGCGGCTACGAGACCACCGGCAACACCTGCGTGCCCAACTTCCCCTTCAAGTATATGATCAAGATCCTGGGCAGCCACACGCCCGTGGAGGACAACACCGAGGAGAGCCTCGTGTGGAACCAGGTCATGGGCTCGGTCGTGGACGACCTGGGCCTGTGGTGCAACTACGCGCAGCTCTACCGCGACATCGCCCACTGCTACGCCACCGGCGTGTTCGAGCGCGTGCTGCCGCCCGAGGAGTACGCGGAAATCCCGTGGGAGAAGTTCGACAACAACGATCCGTCGCTCATGCCCCAGCTGCTGACCAAGATCGCCCAGAACGACTCGGAGCTGGCCTACATCGGACACGGCACCTACGTGTGGACCGAGCGCTGGAACGACATGGACTGGAACAACACCGCTGCCTCCTGCATGATCAGCCCCCGCGGCTGGCCGGTGCACCACTCCCAGGAGTGCTTCGGCCAGGTGGGCATGCTCTATAACGTGATGTTCAACCGCGACGACATGATCCACTCCGCCGTGAACCTGCAGGGCTGCGGCCTGCCCATCGAGTTGAAGAAGGCCATCGGCGCCGAGATCTTCGGCGACGAGAGCGCCGTTGACCCCGACAAGAACTACACCCCCATGAACGAGTACAAGGCGAACTTCGCTTGGTGGTCCATCGCCACCGACGTGCTGCACGACTCGCTCACGCTGTGCAACTGGGTGTGGCCCATGGCCATGTCCCCCACAGCCTCCCGCGACTACCGCGGAGACCTCGATCTGGAGGCGAAGTTCATGACCGCTGTCACCGGCGAGGACTACACCACCGAGGATCTGTACAAGGCGGGTTCGAAGATCATGACGCTCCAGCGCGCCAACACCGCCCGCGGTATGACCGACGCCGCCGGCAACATGGGCACCAACGACTTCCGCACCATCCACGACGTGTACACCGAGTGGCCCTTCACCAAGGATCCGGACATCGAGGTGTTCACCGAGGGCACCGACAAGATGGACAAGGACGACATCCAGACGGGCCTCACCATGCTCTACGAGTGCTTCGGCTGGGATCCCGAGCTGGGCTGCCCGACGGCCGAGTGCCTGGACTACTACGACATGCCCGACGTGAAGGAAGACCTCGCCGCCCGCGGCCTGCTCCCCGACGCCTAGGACATTCCCGACGCGAGCTCCGAAGGAGCTCCCCCTTCGTGAAAGGAGCCCCCGCAAACCGGTTGCGGGGGCTCCCTTTTTCAGGCTCGTGAGCCTGCACGGCGCGCGAAGCGCGGCGGGCAAGAAACCACCCG
>CABSMC010000093.1 GCA_902478715.1 uncultured Adlercreutzia sp. | reverse complement strand
GAAGATGTGTATAAGAGACAGGGAATGCCCCACGCATCCAGGTATTCCGCCGCCACCCAGCCGTCGCCGCCGTTGTTGCCGTTGCCGCAGAGGATGACCACGGGGACGGCCAGACCCTCTTTTGTCGAACGCGGCGTCCCCCCGCACGCCATTCCCCCCGTACCTTCCATCCCTTCCAAGGCCTTGCGCGCCTCGAAGGCGAGGAAGCGGCCGGCTCGGCGCATGAGCACGTCGAGCGGCGTGCCTGCCTCAGCGATGGCCTGCTCGAGCGCCACCACCTGGGGCACCCCGAGCACGGGCGGCTTGAAGGGGGTCACCGCCTCGACCACGGAACGGTACGCTTCCACGAGCCGCGGCAGCGACCAGGCCGCGTTGGCCGGACTCGGCGAGGGCAGCACCTCGGCGGGCAAGCCGCTGGCGGCCTCGCACAGCCTCGCGTAATAGCGCCCCGCCGCAGTGCCCGTGCAGAACACCCGGCGCACCGGCGCCTTTTCCAAAACGCGCGACAGATCGTTGGGGCGGGCGTTGGCGATGGAGGCGTCCGAGGCGCCCCGGATGTCGCAGCTTTCCAGCACGTCCCACAGCGCAATGTGGTGGCGCAGCAGCAGATCGACCCGCTCGGCGTTGTCCTCGGGCACCGGCTCGTCGAACAGCGCGGCGAGCACGCGCCAGAACCGGTTCTGCGGATGCCCGTAGAAAAACGCCGCCTCGCGCGATTTCGGCGAGGGCATCGTGCCCAGCACGAGCACCTCCGAGCGCTCGTCGAACACTGGCGGAATACCGTGCTCGATGTGCTGCAGTGGCTGAGAGCAATCTTTCATGGCAGCCTCCCTTTGCTCCTCGCGCGATGGCCCCGGCGGCGAGACGCGAACGGCCGCTTGCGCCCGACCCCTTAGGTGAGCAGAAGCGACGCCGCGATGAATCCCGCGATCACCAGAGCGAAGCCTACCATAAAAGCCCAGGCGGCGGGACGTCCCAAATTGATCGTCCAGCCGATGCCGAAGCGCTCGGGCAGAAACAGCGCCGGGTCATCGGGGTTCACGTAGAAGATGCCGCCCTTCCAGTACCGGTCGTTGTCGCACGGCATCGCGCCGCCGCGCCCGTCGGCGCTCACCCGGGCGAGCAGGCGGCTGCCGTTCTGGCCGTACACGAGACTCACCGCGGTGCTCGCCACCAGTATGACCGCCACCACGACCCCGATGGGCACGAGAGCCTGGGCCATGGAGAGCACGCCGAGAAACGTCAGCTGGATGACGGGTCCCAGCAAGCTCACGAGCAGGCCCATGCCGACGAGCAGCACGCTCTGAGCGCGGGCGAAC
The DNA here is from genome assembly GCA_902478715.1 of uncultured Adlercreutzia sp. Taxonomy (GTDB): domain Bacteria; phylum Actinomycetota; class Coriobacteriia; order Coriobacteriales; family Eggerthellaceae; genus Adlercreutzia. Next base: position 7,222 of record CABSMC010000093.1, on the reverse strand, counting down.
ATGCCATAGGCCCAGGCGCTCGCCGCCGGCATGGCGGGGTCGCTGCCCTTCTTCGACCGCAGAATCACCCAATGGGCCACGGTGAGGCACACGGCGATGAGCGCCACGAACAGCACGGGGAACGCAACGATGCCTGGCGACTTGTCGGCCCACTCGGTCACCTTCCCCGCCAAATCCATGTGCAGGGGCACCTTGTCGGGCATGGCGGGATAGCCCACCACGCCCATGGCCAGCGTAATGAGGATCACGGGCACGTACAGCAGATCCCAGGCAAGGGAGAGGGGCTTCGGGAAGGGCTCCTCGCCGATAAATCCCGCGCTGCGGCGCCCCTCGGCCACCCAGCCCTGAGCCTTTTTGTAGCGCTGCACCTTCGCGCGGAAATACAGCATGAGGGCGTAGCCGCCCACGCACAGGACGAGGGCGGCCACGACCAGCGTCGCGACGAAGGCGCGCTCGGGATCGAGTGCAAGGGCCGCCGCGCACGCAATCGTCGCCGCCGCCGCAAGCGCCAGCATGATTGCAAGATAGGTGCGCTTCAAGCGGCGCAGATGAGGATCGCGCGCCGCGTCGTCGGGTACGGTGACGGCAAAGCACTCGCGCTTCGGCATAAGGTAGGGCGTGAGCGCCATGAGCGCGCCCATGAGGGGAACGACGAGGGTCAAAAGCCCGAGAAGAGGGATTACGGGAGACGTCGCGCTCATTGGGGCACCACCCCCTCGCCCGCAGCTGCAGCCGCGCCTGCCACCGGCGACGCGCTCGCGCCCGCAATCGCCACCGATGACGCGCTCGCACCTGCGGCCGCCACCGACGATGCGCCGGCAGTCTTCTTCTTCCGTGTCGGACGCGGGTCGGCCTCGGTATCTTCCATCACCCCGTAGGCGCGGGCGGCCTGGGCAGCGGCCGCTTCCAGAAACTGGCCGCGCGCGCCGCCCCGGGCTCGGAAGGCCAAGGCCAGCTTGAAGAGGTCGTCCTCCATCTTCACTAGGGCCGATGCGTCGGCGTCGGCGCGATCGGCGGCAGCCGGATCGGCGATCACCGCCCCAGCGCGACCGCGCATGCGCACGTAGCCCTCGTCGCGCAGCACCGCATAGGCCTTGTTCACCGTGTGCAGGTTGATGCCCAAATCGCTCGCCAGCGAGCGCACCGAGGGCAGCGACTGGCCCGGCTCCAGCTGGCCGGTGGCGATGCCGGCCACAATCTGGTTGCGTATCTGCAGGTAGAGCGGCTCTGAGGCCGCAGCATCGACGGCAATGAGCATGGGGCGTCCTTTCCGGCAAGAGGCAGTTGAGGCACTGCGGGTGATTGACTTCTTGTTCTATTCGAAGTATAACATAAATTGTTCTAGTTGCCATAGAACAAAATCTCACAGAGCCGACGAAAGGACCCCCATGAAACGCGCCCTTGTCTTTCTCGCCATCACCTTCGGCATCACCTACGCCTACGATTTCCTCGTGGTGTACTCCATCGCGGAGGGCATCGCGGCCATGTGCGCCTGGTGCACCGTGCTCGCCATCTTCCTCAGCTACGTGACCATCCGCACCGGCTCCACGTTTGCCGCGGCCATCGGGCACGGGGCCGTGAACGGCACGACCAACGGTGTGACGCTGTTCTCGCTTTCGGGCGGCAACCCCTTCGTGGAGCCCTTGTGCACGGGCATCGTGGGCGGCCTGCCGCTTCTGGGCGTGGCCGCGCTCATGCTGTGGGACATGCGCCGCCGCGAGAAGGCCGGCACGCTGCGCATCCCCGAGGCGGGCCTCCCCGACGGCGCGCACCGGAGCCGCCGCTAGAGAAGCACCGCCGCTTCGCACCCATCAAGCACCTTTGTCCAAAGAACGCAGGGAGCGACTGGCCGAGGCGATAATCATGGCAATTACGAGCAGCGCGCCGCACACAATGAACCAACGGTTCACCCCCAGCGCCTCGGCGGCCGGCCCTGCAATCGCAAGCCCCACAGGTGACGCCAAAGCCGAGAGCGACCCAAAAAGCCCCATGACGCGACCGAACTTCTCTGCCGGCACGCGCTTCTGCATAAGCGGGATGACGGGCGCGTTGAAGGCGGCCGTGGCAGCGAACACCAACCCGATGAGCGCCACATAGACAAGAAATGCGTCACGGGGCAGAAGACCGCAGACGATACAACCGGCGCCAATGAGAGCGCCGGCAACCGCGAGTACGCCCATGAGGCGCTTACCCCCGCCCCATGCCAGCATGGCCACCGAGCCCACGAGCAATCCGATACCGGCCGCCGCCTCCACAAGCGATGCCGCAAATCCGTCACCGCCGAACCAGTCGTAGGTCATAAGGGGACTCAACGTCCCCAAAGGCAGGAACAGCAGCATGGCCAGCATCACCATAAAAAGCAGCGCCGCAACGGGCCGATCGTGCGCGATAGCAGCCGCCCCATCACGCAAGTCGGCAGTCACGCCGGCAGACGACGGCGCGTCGGAGCGCGCATAGGGCAGCCGCGCCACGGCCAGACACAGGCAAGCAAGGGCGGCGCAAAGGGCATCCATTACCAGTACAGCCGAAAACCCCCAGGCCGTATAGAGGGCAATGCCGATGACGGGTCCGATGATGGCCGAGCCGCTGGAAAGCGTTTGATCCAGCGTGTTGATGCGCACCATATCGCGCTCGGGCACCAGTTCCGGCATAAGCGCCATGAGCGAGGGGCCGTGAAAGGCCTGGGCCGTGGCACGGGCCGCCAAAAGCGACAGCAGCAGCAACATGCTCGAGAACCCGACGCCCACCGCAACGGCCAGCGCGAGGGAGAACACACCCGCAATACCGTCGGCGGCGATCATCACATGCTTCTTGTTAAAGCGATCGGCCGCCACACCGCCCAACGGCGACAACAGCGCCACAGGCAGAAGCGAGGCAATACCCGCCACTGACAGCATGAGTGCCGAATCTGCCGTGGCGGTAATGTGCCACAGCACAGCGAATGTGGCCGCGATGGTAGCCAGAATGGAAGCAGCTTGACCAGCCCAAATAATGGCGATGGTGCGCTTCCACCGCAATGGCAATGGATGGCCGTTGGCATTCACTTCGCAAGATGACGATGGTGGACGGGGAATGGTTTCCATAAACAGCTCCTTTCAACAAAAAGGATGCTAAACTATGGTGTAACCGCACAGTCAAGCTGCCACTTTCCAGGAGCATGCCATGGATGAATTCCCCGTTGACCACGAGTTGCTGAAAAGCGGTCAGTTCGCCGACCTGTGCCAGACCACCAAAGAAACCCTGCGGCATTGGCGCTCCATCGGGCTTCTGAAGCCCGTGGCAGTCTCGAAAACAGGGTATGCACTGTATTCTCCGTTGCAATGGGCCGACTTCCTCCTCATCACATCGCTGCAAGATTCGGGCTGCTCCCTCGCCGATATTCGCCGCTATCTCGCACGTCCAACTGCCGCAGAATTAGACGAAGTGCTCGCCGAGCGCGTGGACGCTCTGAAAGCCGAACGCCAACGGCTGCTGCGCCGGCAACGCCTGCTGGAGAACACCCTGCACCGCGCTCGCACCCTCGACGGGTGGCTGTGCAGCGGCGATCGATTCCGTCTGGAAGAATGCGCCGAGGCCCGCTTCCGCGACATAGATCTGAGCTGCGCTTTCGCCAAAAAGGATAGCGTCACCGCCTCCGAAGCCCAACAGGCCATCGATATCCTCACGGAACGCTACGGAACCACTCCCGATACCGACGGAGCCGAACTGCAGAACATCTACCGCATAGGCCGCGCAGCCTTTTTGAGCGGCCACCCTGAAACAGATTTCCACGCCTGCTTGCCCCTCGCCAAACGCCACAACGGCAACGGAAACCAAACGACACGAGCTGCGGGCACCTATCTGAAATGGCTCCGCACGACGTGCATCGCCGATGAGTTGGGGGCGAGCACCTTTCCCCAGGGCGCCTACGACGAGCTGCGCCGCGAGCTCGACCGTCGCAACCTCGCTCCCCTCGGCGACGTATTCGAGATAGAGCTGTCGCTGTACTCAGGCGACTGGACAGAGACCGTCTATACCGAAGTGAGCGTACGCGTTGGATGATCCTTCCAACGAATCTTTCGCGGGCATGACATCAATGGCGTATACTGGGCGCGCGATGAACACGGGAAAGGAGAGCGAGCGATGATGGGGCTTCTGTGCGTGGGAGCGGGCGGCGCGCTGGGCGCCATGGGGCGCTACGGCCTGGGGCTCATCCCGCTGGGAAGCGAGCTGCCGCTCATGACGCTGCTCATCAACTTTTTGGGCTCGGTAGCCATAGGCGCCATCGTGGAAGCCTCCGAGCTGGCCGCCGGCGCCCTCCCGCGCGAGGCGGTGCTGTTTTTGAAGGTGGGCCTGTGTGGAGGATTCACGACGTTTTCCACCTTCTCGCTGGAAACCCTCGAGCTCATCGAGGGCGGCCAATACGCCATCGCCGGCGCTTACGCCCTGGTAAGCGTCGTTTTGTGCGTCGCCGGCGTACTGGTCGGAAAAACGCTCGCCCGTGCGCTCCTGCCGACAGGCTAGACGCCAGAAGAGCCGCGTCGGGGGCCTTGGCTAAGACTGCTAAAAATTCTAAAGGCTCTAAAACTGGTAAAGGAGCATTCGCTTCTACTATCCCCGCTTGCAAATAGTCTAGGGGTTCGCTAGAATTTGGGCGCGCCGGCATTCCCCCCTTCAGCGTCGTGCAGCGGGTCGGGGGCCAAGTCCTATGCACCGGGTGGGTCGAGAGTGGCGCACGACCTGCCGCCAGCGAGAAAGGTGCATCATGGGCGTGATCAAAGCCGTATGCACGAGCGATATCAAGGGAATCCAGAAAACCGAGCAGGGTGCCATTGAGCTTAGGCCCAACTGGGGCATCGAGGGCGACGCCCACGCTGCGCCGTGGCACCGCCAGGTGAGCCTTCTGCCCTACGAGCAGATCGAGGCGTTCAAGAATCGGGGCGCCGAAGTGGGCAACGGGGCGTTCGGCGAGAACATTATCGTCGAGGGCTTCGACTTGAAGAGCCTTCCTGTCGGCACGCGATTCACCTGCAACGACGTGGTGCTGGAGCTGACCCAAATCGGCAAACAGTGCCACGCCCATTGCGCCATCTACCACCAGATGGGCGACTGCATCATGCCCCGCGAGGGCGTCTTCTGCAAGGTGCTCGCTGGCGGCACCATCGCCCCCGGCGACACCATTGAGATCGGGTAGGCCAAACTTACTTTTAGCCCAGCAACCACTTCCAAGCGGGAACCTGCCTCACCGTAAACCCTTCGTTGCGGTAGGTTTCCTCTTGGCCTTCTCCGACGACGAGCGTCGCCGACGTCAGGCCGCACTCCTCCATAGCCTCCCACAAAGCACGCAACTCCCGAGCGGCGGTGCGCTCGTCGTCCATCGACTCGCACACTTGGATAAGCGCCCAAGGCGCCTCGTCAAGAGCATCACCGAGCACGAAATCGACCTCATACCCATGACCCTTCGTGTTTAAAGAAGTGATCGCCTCCTTGCGCATGCCTAAAGCGCGGCGCCGCAGCTCCAGGTACACGACATCCTCCAAACGCTGCCCTGCATCATTGGTGGCGGCTCTGCTGTTCGCAAGGGCCAAACCAGGGTCGACGGCATACAACTTCGGCGTGGCAGTGGTGGACTCAGATACGCTGAAGGTAAAGTTGCGAACGGTCAGCACCAAGTAGGCATCTTCCAAGTATTGGAGAATGTCACCAAGCAACTCGCGGCTCGTCGCAAGCCCCACCGACCTTAAATCATTCACTGCCTTCCGGATGGAAATTTGTCGACCGTTGAGCCCCAGAGCCCGTTGAGCGAAGGCGGTCGCCACACGAGGTTTGGCCAGATTGTGCCGCTCGATAACATCGCGAGCAACCACACGCTGAGCATAGGACTGCAGAATAGGCACGGCCTCCTGGAAGGGCAGCCCCTGAACCGCTGGGAACCCTCCTTCCTTCAGGTAACGCGCAAACCGTTCTTGAAGAAGCAGGCGCTCGGCAGTAGAGAAAGCCGGACGGCCCGCAAAGTCCCCGTCGTCGTTAAAAACAAGGTACTCGCCAAACGAAAGCGGGAGCAATTCGTAGTCGATGGCGCGACCGCGAAATTCGGTGGCTATCTCACTCGAGAGCATCTTCGACGAAGATCCCGTGGCGTAGATGGTGACCTTTCTGGTGTCCACAACGCGACGCAGCCACGGGCCCCAGCCTTCCATTTCCTGCAATTCGTCAAAGAAAAGATAGGCCCCTTCCGTGAAGGCGTCGGGGTGGAGCGTCTGGAATATCTCCAACACCTCATCGCCCACACTGCTCGTCACCGGCGCAAGACGATCGTCCTCGAAGTTGAAATAGCAGATGTGATCCGGTGAAATGCCAGAGGCTATCAGGGCGTCCATCTCCTGGAAAAGCCGATAGCTCTTCCCGCTGCGCCGCATTCCCGTCACAACTTTCACAAGATTGCCCGCCTTCGGCACAAGTGGTTTTCCCAGATCGAGTGTCCGCGGCTTTATGGGACGGTACAAATCGAGATCGAAGCTTTTCAACGTCTCCAAAATAATCGGATTCATGGCGCCTCACTTCCGAAGCGATGAGTTATCGTCTTTGCGCGAATTCTACCAGAAAAGAACAACTGGCCAAGTTACTTTGCCAATTTTTCAATAATTGGCAAAGTAACTTGGCCAGTTTTGTGAAGATGACGTCGCGCAGCTACTCGACGTAAGGGGTGACGAACTCGTCGATGGTCGCCTCCGAGACGCTCGCGTCGAAGCGGCGGCCGGGCTCCCAGGTCACGGACGTGTCGGCGGACTCTAGCTCGTCCAGGCTGCCCTCGATGCCGCTGGAGCCCGAGGTGCAGAAGGGCACGACCGTCTTGCCGGACAGCGCCCCAGACTCCACGTAGGTGAGCACCACGCGGGGCACCTTCCCCCACCAGATGGGGTAGCCGAGGAACACCGTCGCCGCCTCCGCGACATCGGGCAACGGCTCAGCCAAGGCCGGACGGATGGACAGGTCGTCCTGCTGCTCCACGTTGGCGCGGCAGTCGCTGTTGTAGTCGATGTCGGCGGAGGTGTAAGGCTCGGCGGGCATGAAAGCCTGGGGCGTCACGTCCAAGGAGGCCGCGATCTCGTTGGCTACCATTTCAGTGTTCCCCGTGACCGAGAAATAGACGACGGCGCAAGCGGTGTTCATAGCGGGCTCCTCTTCTTGGGTGGGCTCGATTTCGGGATCGGGCGTGGACATGGGCGCTGGCTCGGGTGCC
>CABSMC010000092.1 GCA_902478715.1 uncultured Adlercreutzia sp. | reverse complement strand
GACGAGAACGACCCGGCCGCCGACGGCAAGGTGCCCGAGACGCGCATGGTCACCGACATGTTCGCGAGCCTGGAGAACAACGACCTCGCCTCGCTCAAGCTGTTCTTCGACGAGAACGGCGGCGACATCAACCGCTACGTGAACTCCATCGAGTACTCCTACAACGTGGTGCCCCAGATCTTCGACGGCAACACCGAGGACGGGGTGCGCCAGATCAACCCGGACACGACGTTCTCCGCCTTCGGTATGGGCTCCGGCTCGTCCAACGCGCTCATGTCGTCCATGTACTCCACCGATGTGTTCAGCGAGATGATGGGCAACACCGCCATTGTGGAAGAGCAGTACGACGTGAAGGCGGGCCGGTGGCCTGCCGCCTACAACGAGTGCGTCGTGGTGCTGACCGCGAACGGCACGGTGCCCGATCTGGTGAGCTATGCGCTGGGGCTGCGCGATCACCAGGTGCTCGAGGACATGATCGACCAGTTCATGAACGAGGAGGACGTGGAAAGCCCCGACGACAACCTCACGTTCACCTACGACGAGATCATGGGCGTGTCGCTGAAGATGGTGCTGGCCGCCGACTTCTACACCTATGACGAGGAGAGCAAGGTCTGGGTCGACAAGACCGGCGACGATGAGTACATGAAGGGGCTCGTGGACGCCGGCGAGGAACTGAAGATCGTCGGCATCGTGCAGCCGCGGCCGGACGCGAAGGCCACGGCGCTTTCCATGGGCATCTACTACACGCCCGAGCTGACGCGCCATCTGATCGAGCAGGCTTCCGAGGCCGCCATCGTGCAGGAGCAGCTGAATTACCCGACCATCGACGTGTTCAACGGCAAGGAGTTCACTGAAGAAGAGGAATCGGGCTCGGATTTCTCTATGGAGAACCTGTTCAGCATCGACGAGGAGGCGCTGCAGAACGCCTTCACGTTCGACGAGTCGAAGCTGAACATGGACACGAATGCGCTGGGCGAGGGGATGTCGGCGAGCGATCTGCCGGCGATGCCCGGGCTCGATGCAAGTGCGTTGAACCTGGATGTGACCTCCGCCTTCAACAGCGACGCCATGGGCGAGATGATGGGCGCGGCGCTGGCCGGCTACACCCAGGCCCTCGGCGCCGCCTATGCCCAGGCCGCGGCGTCGGGCACGCCGCCGGATTTCCAGACGCTGGCGCAGTCGACGCTGGAGTCCTACGCCCAAAGCCCCGAGCTGCAGGCCATTATGGGGCAGTGCGCGGCGCAGATCGTCGATGCCAACGCCCTGCAGAAGGAGATGGCAACGAAGATCTCCGCAGCCCTGGAATCTTCCATGAAAGCCTACATGGAGCAGGTCATGGCCACGATCACCGCCAAGACCCAGGCTTCGGTGCAGAAGGTGATGGGCGACATGGCGGCGAGCATTCCTCTGGCCATGTCCGTGGATACCGGCGCTTTCCAGAACGCCTTCCAAATGAAGATGACCGAAGATGAGCTGACCGAGCTCATCATGTCGCTCATGAGCAATGGGACGCGGTCCTTCGACGCGAACCTGAGCAAGTTGGGTTACGCGGAGCTTTCGAAGCCCTCGCAGATCGACATCTACCCGGACAACTTCGAGGACAAACAGCAGGTCATCGCCATTCTGGACGACTACAACGACCGCATGGTGGCCTCGGGGCAGGACGACAAGAAAGTTTCCTACACGGATTTCGTGGGCACGCTCATGAAATCGGTCACGACGATCGTGGACATGATCAGCTACGTGCTCATCGCGTTCGTGGCCATATCGCTCGTGGTGTCGTCCATCATGATCGGCATCATCACCTACATCTCGGTGCTCGAGCGCAAGAAGGAGATCGGCATCCTGCGCGCCATCGGCGCGAGCAAGAGCGACATCTCGCGGGTGTTCAACGCGGAGACCATCATCGAGGGCCTGACGGCGGGCCTTATCGGCGTGGGGGTCGTGGCGCTCGTGTGCATTCCGGTCAATGCCATTGTGTACGGGCTTCTGGACGTGCCCGACATTGCCATGCTGCCGCCGGTGGCCGGGGCGATACTCGTGGCCATCAGCGTGTTCCTGTCGTTCGTGGCCGGCCTGTTCCCCGCCATGGCCGCCGCCCGCAAAGACCCGGTGGAGGCGCTGCGCTCAGAGTAGTTGGGGCGCGTTTCGACGGCATCGGACAACGAGGGCGGGACGCTTGCGTGCACCCCGCCCTCGACCTGGGTTAGCTGGACCGAACGTCTGCGCAAACCTCCTTGTTTTGGCTTACTGCGAATATGCTTCAGCCAAAATGAGGGGGTTTGCGAGGGCTCGTTTCCTATACCATTTTCGTGCGACGCTCTGACCAGGTATTATGTTCGCTGCTTTGTTGAGCGGAGGGAGGAAAGCTCCTGCAAGTCCGCGCAAACCCCGTCATTTTGGCTAGCGCAGGTGCTCGTATAGCCAAAAACGAGAGGTTTGCGTGGGCTTGTCGCGAAACTAGGCTACGCGTCGTTGCCGATGAGGCCGTTGACGAGGGCGGACACCAGCGAGATGACGATGGAGGCCACAAAGGCGCTGCCGAAACTGGCGATATAGAAGCCGGCGCCGAACAGACCGTTGGCAAGCCACGCGGCGATGTAGAGCAAAAGCGTGTTCACGACGAGGTAGAAAATGCCCAGGGTGAGCACGGTCACCGGCAGCGAGAGGATCTGCAGAATCGGCTTGATGGACATGTTGATGAGCGACAGGATGAGCGCGAAGAACACGATGCCCACCCAGGATGCGCCGTTGCTCAAGATCTCGATGCCCGGCACGAGCCACACGGCGGCGGCGACGGAGATGGCGGTGACGATCCAGCGAATGATGAAGTTCATAAGTGCCTCCTTTTCCTGTGGCCCCATTATGTCAAAATGAGGCCATGACGAGAAAACATGACAACAACCCGAAACGCACCAGTAACCGCCCCGCTAAACCCATGGCGCGCCGGGCCAACCCGCCGCGCCCTAAACGCTTCGGGGCCGATCCCGTAGGGGGCGACCTCGGCCGTCCCGTGCCCCAGGCACGTAACGGGAAGGGGGCGCGGCGGGCGTCAAAGCCCCCCGTAGGGGGCGACCTCGGTCGCCCCTTGTTCCAGACCACCGACGATGCGGGGAAGGGCTCGTCGTGCGCCCTGTGTCCCGCCTTCGGGCGCTGCGGCGGCTGCAGCCGGCTTGATGTTCCCTATGCGGATCAGCTGCTCGCGAAGGAGCAGCAGGTGGCCGCTCTTTTCGAAGGCATCGCCCCCGTGGGCGCCTTGCTGCCCATCCTGGGAATGGACGACCCCTTCCACTACCGCAACAAGGTGATCTCTCCTTATGCCCCGGCCAAGGGCGCAAAGCGCAAGGGGAAAGATGCCAAGCTCACCCGCGCCGACATCCTCACGGGTATGTACGAGGTTGGCACCCACCGGCTCATTCCCACCGATATGTGCGCCATTGAAAACGAGACGGCTAAGAAGGTGACGCTTGCCATCCGCGACATCATGGCCCGCTGGGACATGGAGCCCTACAACGAGGACACGGGTGCGGGCTTCGTGCGCCACGCCGTGGTGCGCGTGGGGCACAAGAGCGGGGAGGTGCTCGTCACCGTGGTGACCAACGGCGAAGAGTTTCCCGCATCGAAGGCCTTCTGTCGCGAGCTTGCGCGCCGCGTGCCCGAGGTGACCACCATCGTGCAGAATGTGAACACGCGCCAGACCAATGTCATCTTGGGTGAGAAGGAGCGGGTGCTGTTCGGCCCCGGTTTCATTCTGGACACGCTGTGCGGGCTCACGTTCCGCGTCTCATCGCAGTCGTTCTACCAGGTGAACGCCACACAGACCGAGGTGCTCTACGACGAGGCCATCCGCTTGGCGAACCTTGACGGTGCCGAGACGGTCATCGACGCCTATTGCGGCACGGGCACCATCGGGCTGGTGGCTGCGAGGCGCGGGGCCGCGCGAGTCATCGGCGTCGATTCCGTGCCGTCGGCCATTCGCGACGCCGCCAACAACGCCCGCCACAACGGTGTGGAAAACGCCGAGTTCGTGGCGCAGGACGCCACCGCGTTCATGAAGGAGCTGGCGGCGTCGGAAGAGCGCCCGCAGCCCCTCGTCCTGCTCATGGACCCGCCGCGGGCCGGCTCCACGCCGGAGTTCCTCGAGGCCGCGACATCGCTTGCTCCCGAGCGCATCGTCTACATCTCGTGCAACCCCGCCACCCAGGCCCGCGACGTGCTCCAGCTGGTGAAGAGCGGCTACGAGGTGCGCGCCGTCCGTCCCGTGGACATGTTCCCCCACACCGACCATGTGGAATCCATTGTCCTGCTGGAGAAGAGAAATGACTAGCGGGTTTTCTGTAGGGGCGGTGCTTGCGCCGCCCTGGGCCCCGGCAGCGGAAGAGCCGATGCGAAGCTTGTTTTCGCTCGCGTTAGGGCGGCGCAAGCACCGCCCCTACGGAGGGCGTTTCGTTCGACTTGGGTCGATAGAGAGGTAAGTGCAATGACTGACGTACTCGAAAAAGCTCGCACCGCCATTCGGACCCACGACCTGGTGGCGCCCGATGCCGCTGTGCTGCTCATGGTGTCCGGCGGCTCCGATTCCACGGCGCTGGCGTATTTGGGCGCTGCCCTGCGCGAGGCGGGCGATGTGGGGCCGGTGGCCATGCTGCACGTGAACCACCAGCTGCGCGGCGAGGACGCCGATGCCGACGAGCGTTTCGTGGCGGCCTTGGCCGAGGCGCTGGACATTCCGCTGTTCATCTGCTCCATCGACATCGCCGCCGAGGCCGAGCGTAGCCGCGAGAACGTGGAGGCGGTGGCCCGGCGCGAGCGCTATCTGGCCGCCAACGAGGCCCTGCGCTCGATGTGCCAGCACGAGGGGCGTCCGCTCTCCGAGGCGCGCATCTTCACGGCGCATACCGCCGACGACCGCATCGAGAACTTTTACATGAGATCTATCGTCGGCACCGGCCCCGGCGGTTTTCGCAGCATGCTGTATCGAAACGGGCCGGTGGTGCGCCCGCTGCTCGATGTCACGCGTGACGAGCTGCGCGACTACCTTGCCGCCCGTGAGGCGGCGGGGGAGACGGCGATCAGCGACGAGTCCGGCGCGCTCTGGCGCGAGGACGCCACCAACGCCCACACCGACCGCTTCCGCGCCTACGTGCGCCACAAGATCGTGCCCGCGGCCAAGGAGTGGAACAGCGCGCTGCCCGAGGTGCTGACCCGTTCGATGAACCTCATCGCCGACGAGGACGACATGCTGTGCGGCATGGCCGAGAGGCTGGCGGAAGAATCGGCGGAATGGGTGGCCGAGGACGACACCTTCGGCATCGACCGCTCCGAGGGCTTCCGGTTGCTGCCGGCTTTCGGGAAGGCGGAACGCCCCTTGCAGCGCCGCGCGGTGCTGCGCCTTCTGGAGGCCATGCTCGGCCCGGACGCGCGGGTGGAGGCCGCTAGCGTGGAAGCTGTGCTCGCTGGCTTCGCGAACGGCGCGCCCAACAGCGGGTATGTGGCCAATATCCAGTATGATCTGGCCGTGAGCGCGAACAAGCGGGGCGTCCTCGTAGAGCCCATGGCCTATTTCCGTGCAAGGAGGAAAAAGAATGACCGAGAGCACTAACGAGCTTCAGCAAGAGGTGGCGAAGGCCGTGGCCGACGCCGAGTTGCGCCAGGCCGTGGCTGAGGAGGCCGCCCCCCAGGCGCCCGCTTTCGAGGTGATCCTCGCCTCCAACAGCCCCCGTCGTCGCGAGCTTTTGAACGCGGCCGGCGTGAAGTTCACCGTGCGCACGCCCGTGACGCCCGTGGACGAGTCTCTGGAGCCCGATTTGGCCGCCAATCCGGAAGAGGCCGCCAAGAAGCTCGCCGAGCGCAAGGCCGGCGCGGTCATTCAGGAGGTACTGTCTGAGAATTACACGGGGATGCTCATCGTCATCGGTGCCGACACCATGGTCGTGCTCGATGGCAAGATCTTCGGCAAGCCCCGTAGCGCCTCAGACGGCAAGCACATGCTGCGTCAGCTGTCCGGCCGCACCCACGAGGTCATCACGGCCGTGTCCGTCTGGATGGTGGCCGCCCCCAACGCCGAGGACGTGTCTCTGGGCTTCCGCACCTTCGCTGACATAAGCCGCGTGACCTTCCGCGATCTGACCGACGAGGAAATCACTGAGTACCTGCGGAAGGGCGAGTCCTTCGACAAGGCCGGTGCCTACGCCATCCAGGGTGAGGGGGCGGCGCTGGTGGATCACTACGACGGCTCCCTCGACACCATCATCGGCCTGCCCGCCGAGCGCCTCATCAAGGAATTCCCCGACCTCGTGAATGGCTCGGCCGTTGACTAAATAGCTTCCCGGTCGCAAACTAACAAAGTGCTAGGTTACTTGTCGCTGCAACGGCGGCTACCTCGTGTGACGAGTTTAGAGCTTGATGAAGCAGCCGTCTTTCCGCGCTAGCGGGGGCGGCAATTTTCATTTGCGCATCTTCAATGCCATTTGCTATACTCCCAGAGGAGTATAGGAGGTGAGCTTTGGTGACGAAAACGCTGTATCATGGGTCGAAGGACATCATCGAGCATCCGCGCTATGGGGCGGGAAAGCCCTACAACGACTATGGGCTCGGGTTCTACTGCACGGAATCGCTCGATCTCGCGAAAGAGTGGGCGGTGGCTGTCGATCGTGGGGGGTTTGCCAACATCTACGAGCTCGATTGCGCAGGTCTCGCCATCCTCGATTTGAACGGGGATGAATACGGGCTTCTCCACTGGCTGGCGCTCCTGCTGAGGTTCCGCGAGTTCGATGCGTCGGGTCCTCTGGCTTTCGAGGCCAAGCAGTACCTTTTGGAGACCTTTGCCATCGACCTTGCGCCTTATGACGCCATCGTAGGCTACCGGGCCGACGACAGCTATTTCTCTTTCGCTCAAGACTTTATTTCTGGCGCTATCTCCTACCAGCAGTTGGGCCGCGCCATGCATCTGGGAAAGCTTGGCCAGCAGTTCGTGTTGAAGAGCGAGCACGCCTTCGACCGGCTGCGCTTCACCGGTTACGAGGAGGCCTCGTGCGACGAGTGGTACGAGCGCAAGATGAGCCGCGACCGGGCGGCGCGCCGTGAGTATCTGGACGAGGAGCGGAACCGGCGCCAGCCGGGCGATCTGTTCATCGCGACCATCATCGATGAGAGGATGGGGGCCCTCGATGAGCGCCTACGATGAGGTGTACCTGCAGCCGGCCCGCGCGAACATGGGCCGTATGCTGGACGTGGCCGTGGGCAGCATGGGCTTCGGGCTGGGGGAGTTCTACGGGTTGTTCCTTGCCTCCGGCCTCGCCCGTCGCTTCGGAGCCGGGGATTACGGCCTCATTACGGGCTGCTCGGGGGCGGAGTTGGCCTTCCGCGTTGCGGAGGAGGTGCGAGCGGAGGAGCTGCCGCGTCCCCGGGTTCGTTACCGCTACGATCGCAGTCCCGAGTACTGGTGCGGCTGGGCGCTTGCTCGCTACCAGTGGAAGACGGCGATGACCTTCGACATGATTAACCGCATCGCTCCCATAGAAGAAGTCCGACTGATGTACGCCGCCTATCACGAGATGGACATTCGCCACTTCGAGGATACGCTGAACGAGCGCCGGGCACGCTTCTTCCGTACGCCTCTGCGTATGCGGCGCATGGCGGCAAGGCTTAGCCAGGCCCAGTTGGCTGTCATCTCCGGCGTGCCAGTGCGCAGCATCCAGCAGTACGAGCAGCGCCGCAAGGATCTGAACAAAGCCGCTGCCGAAACCGTGGCCGCTCTGGCTCGCGCCCTATTCTGCTCGGTAGAAGACTTGTTGGAATAGCGCGCCAGAGACAGCGAGGGCGAATGAGAAGAGGGCGAGCTCTCAGCCTTAGCGGCTCGATGACAATTAGCGCACATAATTTGTGGCGTTGCTGTCTTACGGCTGTTCGGGAAAAGGTCTTTGGTAAACTGGACTGCGATTAAAGAGCGCTGCGGCGTTTGCGCGAGGAGCGCGCTGCGGGCAAAGAGAAAGTGGTTCACGTGCATAACGACATCTCAGAGATACTTTTCTCCGAGCAGGACCTGGCGATACGCGTGCGCGAGCTGGGCGAGGCCATCACCCGCGACTATGCCGACGTTGCCGGGGATGCGGGCATTGTGGTCGTGTCCATCCTGCGCGGCGGGGCGGTGTTCACCTGCGATCTCATCCGCGCCATCGATCTGCCGCTGGAAGTGGACTTCATGGCCGTGTCCTCCTACGGCAACGGCGCGAAGAGCTCCGGCGTGGTGCGCATTCTGAAGGATCTCAGCACCGACATCCGGGGGCGCCACGTCATCATCGCCGAGGACATCGTCGATTCGGGGCTCACGCTGAAGTACCTCTTGAAGAACCTGCAGTCCCGCGAGCCGGCCTCGCTTACGGTGGCAGCGCTCATGCGCAAGAACACGCCGGCCCAGGCCGACATCCCGTGCCGCTACATCGGCTTCGAGTGCCCCGACGAGTTCATCGTCGGCTACGGCCTCGACTTTGCCGAGCATTACCGCAACCTTCCCTACATCGGCGTTCTGAAGCCCGAGATCTACCAGTAAAGGCAGCAATCAA
>CABSMC010000091.1 GCA_902478715.1 uncultured Adlercreutzia sp. | reverse complement strand
GGCTTGCGTGGTTGTTGATAACTCCCCTCATGTGACCTCGTGCTTTGAAAACTTCAACGCAATGTCTCGTTTCATTCCCGATGGAGTCCCGACTGGCGCCGGGGATGACGGCAAAATGCACCCCTAGTCAATTGCCTGCTTCTGGCATAGAGTACGCGGAACACTTTCCTCTCGCCCGTTGCGTCGGATCGCTCAAGCTGCGCGCTGCGGAGGCGAAACGAAGCGAGAGGCGGTTGTTCAAACGATGGGAAGGGGAGGTTCATGCGCGTTGCTCTCTACGGCGAGTCGGCATTCGCCTACTATCTCGTTGCGGGCGATGCGCCTTCTGCGGTGGCGCCCCCCAGCGTCCTTGATAAATCCTGCTACCCTACGCAGGCTACCCTGGACTATGTGCGCGAGCGAATGCCTTACCTTACGCGCCCCGTGCATTGCTTGGTTCCTAAGTGGGAGCGCTGCGCCCTCAATGATGTGCATCTGCATGGCTCGTCGTATCCCTATCGATCGGGATCCTTTTTGCGCATCGATCATGGCGTTATTGTTTCGTGTCCCGAATTATGCTTTCTTCAGCTGGCCCAGAGCCTCGATCTTCTCCCGTTGATTCAAGCGGGATGCTTTC
Organism: uncultured Adlercreutzia sp.; assembly: GCA_902478715.1. Taxonomy (GTDB): domain Bacteria; phylum Actinomycetota; class Coriobacteriia; order Coriobacteriales; family Eggerthellaceae; genus Adlercreutzia. The sequence continues at coordinate 8,310 of CABSMC010000091.1, read as the reverse complement.
TGTGCGGGACTTTCGGCCTCGATCCCTCGGTGCCGTCGGGGCTTATGGGACGAACCCCGTTGACAAGCCCTCGACGCATCGGCGCCTATCTCGAGCGATGCCCAGGTCACGATGGCCTTGCACGCGCACGGGAGGCTCTGCGGTTTGTCTGTGCCGAGGCAGCATCGCCGCCTGAAGTGTTCATGTGGCTTGTGCTCGGACTCCCAGCACGGTTGGGCGGTTTCGGATTGAGCGGGTCGGTGATGAACAGGCGCATTAAGCCGTCGAAGCGGGCAAAAGCGCTTGCTGGACGGGAGAGCTTGGTTCCAGACCTGTATTTGCCGGACTGCAAGCTCGACATTGAATTCGATTCGAATGCCGAGCATCTTACGGCGCGCCAGGCGACGCTTGACGCGACAAAGCGCATGGCGCTGGAAAGTGACGGCCTGAAGGTAATCACCGTTACAACTTCGCAGTTGGCCAGCGCTTCGGCTATGCGCCACGTCGCCCAGGAGGCGCACGCAAGACGAGGCACGCGATTACGCTTGCGCTGCAAGAACTTTGCATTAAAGCAAAAACGACTCTATCAGCTGAGATGGTCCATGGACGATTATCTCGACGAGGGGTGGGTTGCGGCGCAGCGGTCTTGCTGTCGGTCAAGCGCACTGCACGCAGAGGTGTTTTAGCGGGGGTGCCCAGCCGCGGGCCCTGATCGCTAGCGTTGTTCGGGCACTTTCTGGACAAAAAGGCATTGCGAACTGGCAGTTAAGACGGGAAAATTGACCACTGTCTTCAGCTGGGAAAAGAAGGGTTATCAAAAGGCCAGGTCACGGGCTTGTGGTAGAGGACGGAGATGCGATTTGCGCGTCGCTTTTGCAGCTGAGGAATGCTTTTTGGCCAAAACCCACGAAGATGGCTTGCCAAAATGCAGTCAGCGCCACTTTTTTGGCCTGTGATGCAGTTAACGCCGATTTTCTGGCCGTGGAGGGCTTGCATCGAAATGCGGCTGTATGCCACTGTGTCTATTTCCTAGACTGTCCAGACTGTCGTGTGCCGCTGTGCTCGTTGTCCAGAGTGTTTTTCCTGCTGCGTTTCTTGAGCGCCATCGTCTCGGGCGAATGATGCACCATCGGCAGATGAGCGGGGAGAGTTGGGGTTGCAAACGACCGCTTGTGAGATTTTGGGGTACTGCGGCCTGATGGGGGAGGGGAATCGCGAAATAGGCGAGATTATCCCTTATAATTGAAGCCAACTTGTTTCGTTTCGGTGCTCAGGCAACAGGGATGTCCGCGACGTTCGGGATATCCATGATGCTCGGGAATGCCCGCGATGTGCCTGCGGCTAAGCTCGGAACGAAGCGGGGCGCCTTGTCCGGCTCGGCTGGCATGGCGGGAAAGGCAGCTGCGGCAATCGTGCGCTGTCGGCAGGGGCGCTCGCGTCGCCGCGAAGGCGGAGCGGGGCGCATCGGCCGGCGTCGCGGGCGGGGTTCGCGGTAAGGCAATCGCGGCGCGCACAAGGGGCGTCGCTTAAGCTTTAAGGAGAAGTAAGGTGACAGAAGCAGTGAAGCGCGTCTACGCCTTCGGCAAGGACGCCAACGGGAACAATGTGACCGAGGGCAACACCGAGATGAAGTGGGTGCTCGGCGGCAAGGGCGCGAACCTCGCCGAGATGGCCAACATCGGGCTGCCGGTGCCTCCCGGATTCACCATCACGTGCCAGACCTGCATGGAGTACGCCAACGCCGGCAACGTGTGGCCGGAAGGCGCGCTCGACACCATCGCCGAGTACCGCGCCGACCTGGAGGAGCGCATGGGCAAGCGTCTCGGCGACGCCGAGGATCCGCTGCTCGTGTCCGTTCGCTCCGGCGCCCCCTTCTCCATGCCCGGCATGATGGACACCGTGCTGAACCTCGGCCTTAACGACGAGTCCATCAACGGCCTCATCAAGCAGACCGACAACCCGCGCTTCGCTTGGGACTCCTACCGCCGCTTCATCCAGATGTTCTCCAACGTCGTGATGGGCCTCGACGGCGATCTGTTCGAGAACGCCATCGTCGCCATGAAGAACGACCGCGGCGTCGCTTCCGACACCGATCTGACTGCCGAGGACCTGCAGGAGCTCGTCGACGAGTTCAAGGCCATCTTCGCCGAGAACGTCGACGGCGAGGCCTATCCGTCGCTAGTGGTCGACGGGGAAGTGGCCTTCCCCCAGGATCCCATGGTGCAGCTGCAGCTGGCCATCGAGGCCGTCTTCGGCTCTTGGAACAACCCGCGCGCGGTCCTCTATCGCCAGAAGGAGAAGATCGCCGACGATCTGGGCACCGCCGTCAACGTGCAGTCCATGGTGTTCGGCAACAAGGGCGACACATCCGCCACGGGCGTGGCCTTCACCCGCAACCCCGCCAACGGCGAGCGCGAGTTCTACGGCGACTACCTGGTGAACGCCCAGGGCGAGGACGTCGTGGCCGGCATCCGCAACACGAGCCCCATCGCCGATCTGAAGACCGTCGAGGGCTTGGAAGAGGCCGGCGCCCAGCTCGAGGAGATCTTCGACGTGCTGGAGAACCACTTCCGCGATATGTGCGACATCGAGTTCACCATCGAGCAGGGCAAGCTGTGGATGCTGCAGACCCGCGCCGGCAAGCGCACCGCCGCGGCCGCCCTGCGCATCGCCATCGAGATGGAGAAGGAAGGCCTCATCACCAAGGAAGAGGCCATCATGCGCGTGGCCCCCGACCAGCTCGACCAGCTGCTGCACCCGCAGTTCGACAAGAACGCCACCTACGACGTGGTGGCCCGCGGCCTGAACGCGAGCCCGGGCGCCGCGGTGGGCGAGGCCGTCTTCTCCGCCGCCGATGCCGTGGCCGCCGCCGAGGCCGGCCGCAAGTGCGTGCTCGTGCGCTGGGAGACCAACCCCGATGACCTGGCCGGCATGATCGCCGCCGAGGGCATCCTCACCTCCCATGGCGGCAAGACGAGCCACGCGGCCGTTATCGCCCGCGGCATGGGCGCGCCGTGCGTGTGCGGCGTGGAGGCGCTGAAGATCGACGCCGCCAAGAAGGAGGCCGCCATCGCCGGCACCGATCTGGTCATCCGCGAGGGCGACATGATCTCCATCGACGGCACCACGGGCATCGTGGTCCTCGGCGCGGTGGAGCTGGTCATGCCCGAGCTCACCGGCGACTTGGACACCATTCTCGAGTGGGCCGACGAGGTCCGCACCCTGGGCGTGCGCGCCAACGCCGACAATCCCGAGGACGCACAGCTGTCCCGCGACTTCGGTGCGCAGGGCATCGGCCTGTGCCGTACCGAGCACATGTTCCTGGGCGATCGCAAGCAGATCATCCAGACGTTCATCCTGAACGACGACGAGCTCATCCGTGAGAAGGCCGTCGCCGACTTGTTCGAGGCCCAGGTGGGCGACTTCTACGGCATGTTCAAGGCCATGGACGGCCTGCCGGTGATCGTGCGCCTGCTTGATCCGCCGCTGCACGAGTTCTTGGAGAGCCCGCGCGAGCTGGCCGTGGAAATCGCGAAGATGGAAGCGACCGGCGCCGCTGCCGACGCCATCGCCGAGAAGCGCGACCTGCTGGAGAAGATCGACGGCTTCGCGGAGCAGAACCCGATGCTCGGCATGCGCGGCTGCCGTCTGGGCATCGTGTACCCGATCCTCCCCGAGATGCAGGTGCGCGCCATCGCCACGGCCTGCGCGAAGCTGCAGAAGGAAGGCTTCTCGCCGAAGCCCGAGATCATGATCCCGCTCGTGTCCGTGCTGCCCGAGCTCGCGAAGCTGCGCGGCGTGGCCGAGGCCGTCATCGCCGACGTGTCCGCTGACGAGGGCGTCGAGCTGGACATCCCCGTCGGCACCATGATCGAGCTGCCGCGCGCGGCCGTCACCGCCAACGAGATCGCCACCGAGGCCGACTTCTTCTCCTTCGGCACCAACGATCTCACCCAGACCACCTTCGGCTTCAGCCGCGACGACGTGGAGGGCGAGTTCGTGCCGCAGTACTTGGCCGAGCATCTGTTGCCCTACAACCCGTTCGCCACGATTGACCCCGGTGTGGCGAAGCTTGTGGAAATGGGTGTGGCGCTGGGTCACGAGGGCAACCCCGACCTCGTCTGCGGCGTGTGCGGCGAGCACGGCGGCGATCCGGAGAGCATCCACACGTTCAACCGCATCGGTTTGGACTACGTGAGCTGCTCGCCCTATCGCGTGCCGGTGGCCCGCCTGGCCGCCGCTCAGGCCGCCATCAAGCAGCGCTAAGCGCCTGCTGAATAAGCTTTGGCATGAGGGCCGTTCCGCCGTTGGCGGGACGGCCCTTCTTGCAAGAGATGAGTGCAGCTGTTACAATAGTTGCCAACGGAGGCCCGGCCTTTAGCGGGCAGTGCCGTTTTTGGTGTGAGGCTCGGACGCCGCTACGTCCGAGCCTTCTTTATCACCAAACGTGCGTTTCTGCTCGGTGACGCCCCTTCTTTTGCTTGACGGTACGAATGAGCGAGCTATAATCGTTAATGAAATGGCAGGTGGACACCTTGGTCAGGACGGCCGCCTCTCATTATCACTTGAGTGAAGAGGGGCCGTTCCGCCGTTGGTGGGACGGCTCTTCTACTCCTTTCTTCGACCGAGAAGGACTACAGTCAAGCGTACGAGCTCAATTACTACTAGGCAGAACGTAAGTAGCTCTTGCAAAGTAACCATGGTAGCTCCTTCCGAAGAAGAGGCGACCACTCCACCTGCCATGATCACTATAGCACAATAGTAACACGCACGAAAGTGCTAATATGAAAGATATGACATGATTCTGAATTTGGGGAACTTGCCGCGAACCATTTGGGTTGAGATGAGCGGGGGAGCGCCCGTGGCGGGGTTCGTGGATCAGCGGCGCCTGCCCGGTGAGCTGGTCCTCGTGCGTACGGCGGACTGGCGCGAGATGGTGGACGCCGTGAAGACGCTGGCCGTCCGCGGTGCGCCGGCCATCGGCGTGGCGGGGGCGGCGGCGGTGATGCTGGCGGCCTTCGAGTATTCCGAGGGCACGGAAGACGTGGGATACGCGGAAGACGCGGAGGGCATGGAAGACGCGGAAGACGGCGGCTTCGACCGCCGGTTGGAAGAGGCCGCGTCCGTGATCGCCGAGGCGCGGCCGACGGCGGTCAACCTTTCCTGGGGCGTGCGCAGGGCCATGGAGGCGGCTTGCGAAGTCCGCACTGTCGGCAAGACGGCTGCAGAGACAGCCGAGGCGCTCTACGAACTCGCCGAGGCTCTTATCGCCGAGGACGAAGCGGTGAACCGCCGCATCGGGGCCCATGGGGCCGAGTTGTTGCGCGCGCTTGCCGAAACGGGCGCGGTCGGACGGCCTCTCAACATCCTCACGCACTGCAACGCCGGCAGTTTGGCGACGGCGTTTTATGGCACGGCCCTCGGTGTCGTTTATGCGGCTGCACAAGAAGGACTCGTCAACCGCGTCTTCGCCGACGAGACGCGCCCGGTGAACCAAGGGGCGCGTCTCACCGTGTGGGAGCTGGCCCGGGCGGGGGTGCCGGTGACGCTGCAGTGCGACGACATGGCTGCCTCACTCATGGCCGAAGGCCAGGTAGATGCTGTCATTGTTGGCGCCGATCGCATTGCCGCCAACGGGGACGCAGCCAACAAAGTGGGCACGCTGGGGCTTGCGATCATGGCGCGCCATTACCAAATTCCGTTTTATGTGGCCGCGCCGAAAAGCACCATCGATTGCACAACGGAGTCCGGTTCCGCTATACCCATTGAAGAGCGCGACCCCGCCGAGGTGCTCGCCGAGCCCATCCCCGGCGTCGCCGTGCGCAATCCCGCTTTCGACGTCACGCCCTACGATCTCATCACCGCCATCATCACCGAGGACGGCATTTGGAAGCCCCTTAAACCCTAGAACCCTATAGACAACGTAACATTATATGTTATAGTGCATCTATCTTGACATGACGTCGGCAGCGATCCGTCGCGCCTTTGCGCGGCCGGAAGGGGCAACTATGATCACATTGGCGGCGGCCTCCCAGAAGGGCGGCGTTGCAAAGACGACGACCAATCTGGCCATCGGGTCAAAGCTGGTCGAGGACGGAGCACGGGTCCTCTACGTGGATCTCGACCCGCAGATGAACCTCTCCACCACGTTGAAGGCGCAAACGAGTGGCGCCCTCTCGTCGCTGGATGTGCTCACCGGCGATGCTACTATCGCCGAGGCGGCCCAGACCATCGACGGCTACGACGTGGTGCCCGCCAGCCGACTGAACGGCAAGGCCGACGATCTGATGCCGTCGGTGGGGAAGGACTACCGGCTGCGAAAGGCCCTGGAGGCGGTGGCCGACTCTTACGACTACGCGATTCTCGACACTCCGCCGGCGCTGGGCACCCTAACGGTGAACGCGCTCACGGCGGCCTCCTGGGTCGTCATCCCGGCCCAGGCCGACGCCTACTCCCTTGACGGCGTGACCGATCTGGCCGCCACCATACAGGCCATCCGCGAGTACACCAACCCCGATCTCAAGATCGCCGGCATCCTGCTGACGCGCTACAACCCGCGCACCTCCATCTCAAAGATCATCCACGAGGACGCCGAGGCCATGGCCGCCGATTTGGACACCAAGGTCTTCCGCGCCTGGATTCGCGAGGCCACGGTCGTCAAGGAGGCCCAGGCGGTGAAGCAGTCCATCTTCGCCTACGCTCCCTCGGCGAAGGTGACCTACGACTACCGCTTCTTCATCGAGGAGCTTTTGGAGGATGTCAATGGCTAAGAAGGATTTGCGCGCCCAGATGGACGCTGCCCGCGCCGCCGCAGCCTTCATTGACGCGGCCCATGACGAACGGGAGGCTTCTTCCGAGAGGGAAGGGGAGAAGGCGGGCGAAGTCGCCGAGACGCCTATGGAAAGGGCGGAGGCAGAGGGCGCGTCGAAGATTGCGAGGGAGGCAACGGGGGAGCGGGGCACCGCGGAAGACTCCGCTGTCGTCGCCCCGGACAAGGCTGCGGAGGCGCCCTCGAAGCCCAAGGCCGCCCGCGCGCGCAAGCCTCGCAAAAAGAGCGCGGAGGCCGCCACGGTCGTCGAGATGGACGAGGGGGCCGGGGCGCGTATGACCGCCCAGGTGCTCGTGCCCATGACGGCCGAGCAGCGCGAGCACGCCGACCTTCTGGCCTCTGTGATGAAGATCACCCGGGCCGAGGTGATGCGCCAGGCTTTGGACGAGTACTGGGAGAGCCACAAGGCCGAGTTGCAGGCCGCCGTGGCCGCCTACGAGGAGCTCATCAAGAAGCTCATGAAGTAGGGTGTTAAACCCTGACTCCATTGGTCGGGGTTTTTGTGCCGGGAATCTCGTTGCAAAAATTTTTTTGAAAAAATTTCCTCTGTTGCTTAACGGACGGGTTGCTATTTCATTTCAACATATAATGTTGTTGTCATATATTAACATTAGGACTATGCAGCGCTTGGTATGAATAATCATATAGAAATATAGTCACTATAAGTTTATGAAATCATAACAACGATAAGTGCTCTGACCAGGGGAAACAGAGGAATTTGTTATACGGCATCATGAGTATGAGATAAAAGAATATAGAGACAAAAACATTATATGTGTTATTTGCTGTGAATTTTTCACGAAAAGCCAACGATGAAGATGACGCTCAAGTAACGACGCTTGTGTAATCGACGCCATGCAAATTAGCGATAAATGACAAACAGTCAAAAGAGTAATACCAGTACAAGGGTCGTTTTTGTTATTGACACGTCTTTACAACGTTGCCAATTTGTAGATAATAATCCATGAACGAAAACACTCTTTGGCACCACTGCGCCCAAAGAGCGGAAACGTCAAAAGGAAAAGGAAGGAAAACCGCCTTTTGATCAGGCAAAACGGCGGTGAGTGAAGTCGAGCGGGACGGAATCAGGAACGTCTCGGGAGACTTGAGCGAGGCCGAGCAGCGCGGAATCAGGGCCGCGAAGCGAGGCGAGAGAGAGAACGTGAGCAACATGAACGAACGCAGCGAATATCGCAACCAGAACGCCGGGGCGCCCGCGACCAGCGCCTTCGACGCTCCGCAGATTCCCCCGGGAATTGCGCCCGCAGCCAACGACGAGGGCGCCTCTGCCGGCGTCATCAGCCACAACGCCCCGCGCCAGCTGAACCCCATGGGTAAGGCCATCGCCGTGGTGCTGTCGGTGCTGCTGGTGCTGACCTGCTGGAACAGCTACTCCATCGAGGAGGCCCGTCGCATGATCATCGGCGACGATGCCGTGCCCATGGCCTCCACGGGCTCCGGCGACGAGCTCCTCGACGAGGTGGACGATGAGAACCTCGACC
>CABSMC010000090.1 GCA_902478715.1 uncultured Adlercreutzia sp. | reverse complement strand
CGTAGCGCAGCTGCGCGTACTGCCCGAGGCGCATCTTGGCCAGCGCGTCCTCGGCGCGGGTCGACTCGTGGCAGCAGCGCACGCCGCTGGCGACGTAGGCGTTCAGCCCCTGGTCGGTCTCGGGGATGGAGTAGTGGCCCGTGACCACCTTGTCGGCGGCGAGGGTGGCGGCCACTTCGCCGTGGGCGTGATCGGTGCCCGCCAGCACGCCGGGGAAGTTCATCATCTCGCCGAGGCCCACCACGCCGTCCCAGGTCATGGAATCGGCGATCTCGGCGGGGCCGACGGCAGCGCCCGTGTCCTCGAAGCCGGGCACGGCCGGCACACAGGAAGGTGTGGTCACCATGGCCTTCAGCGGCGTGCGCGCAGCGTCCTCCATCATCACCTGCACCCCTTCAAGACCGAGCACATTGCACACCTCGTGGGGGTCCCAGTAAATGCCCACCGTGCCGTGGGGGATAACGGCCCGGGCGTACTCGCCGGCGCCGATCATGGAGGACTCCACGTGGATGTGCCCGTCTAGAAAGCCCGGGGCAATTACCTGGCCGGCGGCGTCGATGACGCGGGTGTCCTCGCCGATGCAATGGGCGGCGCTTTGCCCCACATAGGCGATGCGGCCCTCCGCGATGGCCACGTCGATGTCGTCTTGCACTTCGGCCGTGCACACGTTCACGAGCCGCGCGCCCGCGATCACCGTGTCGGCGGGTTGGCGTCCCTGGGCCACGGCGGCCAGGGTTTGTGTGCACTCCCAAAGCGGTTTCTTGCAGAAATGGTTCAGCATGGGCGCCTCCTTCAGCGCTAGATGAATGGTCGGCGTGCGCGGGCGTCGGCGTAGGCGAGCGGCCAGATGAGCGGCCGAAATGCCTGCCTGCGGCCGCAGCCGGCCTGATGGCGCCAGTGTACGCCCGTCGTCTTCCGAGAAGGTGCCAATGGCCGAGAATGCAGAAGGGCTTCACAGAGTTCCCTTTCCTCGGAGTTAGCTCTAAATGCTTTAATGGGGGAAGCGGGGAATGAGAAGGTCGCGATAAGGCAAGATGATCGAAGAAGAACGTCGCGGCAGCATAGGGTTTGCGAAGAAGAGAGGACGCGCCATGGAGTATCGGAAATTGGGCCGCACGGGCCTGGAGGCGAGTGTTATCGGGTTCGGGGCCGAGTGGATCGGCAAGATGGAGCAGGCCGAGGTGAACGCCATGGCTGCCCGGGGCGCCGCGGCTGGCATGAACATCGTGGACTGCTGGATGAGCGATCCGGCGGTGCGCTCGGCGCTCGGCGAGGCGTTAGAGCCGACGCGCGACCAGTGGATCATCCAGGGTCACATCGGTAGCACCTGGCAGGACGGCCAGTACGTGCGCACCCGCGAGCTGGACCGCGTGCGCCCGGCCTTCGAGGACTTGCTGGCGCGTCTGCGCACCGATCACGTGGAACTGGGCATGATCCACTACGTGGACAGCTGCGACGAGTTCCGCGCCATCATGGAGGGCCCCTTCATCGAATACGTGTGCGAGCTTTTGGCTGCGGGCAAGATCGGGCACATCGGCCTTTCCACCCACAACCCCGAGGTGGCACTTCTGGCCTGCGATGAGCCGGAGATCGAGGCCATCATGTTCTCGCTGAACCCGGCCTTCGACATGATGCCGGCCTCCGAGGACCTGGAAGATCTGTTCGGCGACTACGAGAACGTGGCCGGCGACGGCATCGAGCCCATGCGTGCCCGCCTGTACGCCCGCGCCGAGGAGAAGGACGTGGCCCTCACGGTGATGAAGGGCTACGCGGGCGGCCGCCTGCTCTCCGCCGAGGCGTCGCCCTTCGGGGTGGCGCTCACGCCGGTGCAGTGCATCCACTACGCGCTGACCCGCCCGGCGGTGGCGAGCGTCATGGTGGGCGTGGAAACCGTGGAGCAGTTGGAAGAGGCCCTGGCCTACGAGGGCGCCACCGCAGCCGAGCGCGACTACGCGAGCGTGCTGGCCGGGGCGCCCAAGCACGCCTACATGGGCCAGTGCACCTACTGCGGCCACTGCGCGCCGTGCACCGTGGGCATCAACATCGCACTTTCCAACAAGTTCGCCGACTTGGCCGAGATGGCGGGCGAGGTGCCCGCCTCGGTGGCGGCCCACTACAAGGCCATGGACGTCACGGCCGGCGCCTGCATCGCCTGCGGCGACTGCGAGCCCCGCTGCCCCTTCAACGTGCCCATCATCGAGCGCATGGAGGCCGCCGAGAAGCTGTTCGGCTGCTAGGCGCGCTCGGCGTCCCTCGACCTAGAGGCTCTGCTGCTCCGTCCGCTGCGCGTAGTGGACGGAAGCGGCTCCCCTTGGCCGCCTGCGCTCCTTGGGCATCGAAGACTACGAGCCGATAAATGCCTAAAACGCGCCTTCGCGGCACTGAATGCGACCTGGGAAAATGAGGAGAAATGCCAGATAGAGGCTGCATCTTGCGAGAGCCTCAAAAGCGCGTTTTAGACACGCGGCTCAACCTCGTCGAAAGAGGTGCCCGTGTCGTCGCACCAATCTTCCAGCATGGTGCGCATCACCACGACGGCGCATGCCTTGCGCAGTTCGTTTCGCGGAAAAGGCCGCAAGTGATTGTCGACGTGCCGCATTAAGGGGATTTTGTGCGCCCGCGCCCGGCTGCAGCTGGGTGGCTTTACTTTTGCGGCGGGATTTCCCGATTCCCACCTCGCTATGGGCTCGCGCCGGGAGAACGCAAAAAGGGGAGCGCTCTGACCTTGTGCTGCATTGGCATCGCGCTGGCAACGTTCTCGGGGGATACCAGAATGAGGGTGTGCGGGTTGAACTACAATGGGGCGCTGGACGGAGGCGCTTATTGCGAAGTGCTGGAAGGCTCTCTTGAAAGGACGAATTATGGCGAAGTCGGCAGTGGTGTTCGTGGCGAACGGGTGCGAGCCTGTGGAAGTGGTGGCTCCGGTGGACGCGCTCCGGCGCGGCGGGGTGGACGTGGTGTTGGCCGCTGTGTCCGACGATCTGACCGTGCGGGCGGCCCAGGCGGTGACGCTGCAGGCCGACGCGCCGCTTTCCACCCTCGATCTGACGCAGTTCGATATCGCCATCGTGCCCGGCGGCTCGGTGGGCGTGGACAATCTGGGTAAGAGCCAGCGCGTCGTGGCCGAGCTACGTCGGCGCATGGAGGCGGGCGAGTACGTGGCCGCCATCTGCGCCGGACCTATGGTGCTCGCCAATGCGGGACTGCTCACCGGGCGCAAAGCCGTATGCTACCCCGGCTGCGAGGAGGGCTGGCCGGCTGGTGTTTACCAGGCGGGCAAGGACGTCTTCGTCGATGGCAACCTTATCACTGCCACGGGCCCCGGCACGGCGCTTCCCTTCGGCATCCAGATCCTGCGCACGCTTTCGGGCGATGAGGTCGCCGACGACGTGGCCGCGGACATGCTGGTGAAGTAGCGCCTAGCGCAGCTTGAACTTCATGGCGACGGGGTTGTGGTCGGAGTAGGCGAAGTCCAGATCCACGGTGGAGCAGTCGAGGCATTCCACGTTGTCGGAGTAGATGAAGGTGTCCATGAGCCAGCGGTCGTTGGTGCCGTCGTAGGGGCGTCCGGCGTCGCGGCAGGTGGCGGCGTCGGGGAAGGCGGCGGTGCCCGTCTCATCGAGCTTCGCCTTGGCGGCCACCGTGAAGCCCTCTGGCACGCCAGCGAAGTCGTAGGGCTTGGCCCAGCTTTCCACGACCTGGGTTGCATTGCCGTACACCTCGCCGGAGACGCCGATCATGTCGTGGTTGTAGTCGCCGCCGGCGATGACGTAGTTGCCCGCCGCCCGCTCGGCTGTCATGTCCTCGTAGAGCTTCTCGCGCTGGGCCGCCATGATAGAGGCATCGGCCCCGTAGGCGGATAGGTGCACGTTGAAGAGCACCAGCTCCGCGTCGCCTGCCGGCACCCGCACGATGGAGTAGCAGCGGTCCAGGTCGAGGAACTTGCTGAAGCCTTCCGAAATGGGCAGACTCTTTCGCACCGGGTCGCTCACGGGCAGGCGCGAGAACGTGGCCAGACCCGCGCGGTTGGCGCCGTGAGGTGCGTAGAGGGGCCAGGCGAGGAAGGCCGAGTCGTAGTTCTGGCAGAACACCGACCAGTCGCTCGGAAACTGGGTGCGCAGAAGCTCGTACTCGTCGATGTGGTGGCTGCGGGTGCCGTCTGTATCCACTTCTTGGAAGAGGACGAAATCCGGCGAGAGTGCGCGCAGGGCCTCGGCCGAGCCGAGAATGTCCTCGCGCACCACCTCGGGGCTTTCGGCCACCGATCCCGTGCCGCCGTCCATGAAGAAGTCGAAGTCGCGGTTGTAGGCGCCGAAGCCGAGGTTGGCCGTCACCACGGTGAACTCCTCATCAGCGGAAACGACCGGCGCAGCCTCGTCGGCGGCCAAAGGAGCGTCCACGGCGAGCGCCAGATTGTCGGGGAGTCGCTCGTAGGTGATCATGACGTAGGCGACGTAGGCGAGGGCCGCAGCCAGAAGCGCGCCGAGCAACGCGAGCAGAATCGTAATTATGCGTTTGGCCACAAAGGCTCCTTCGACGAGGGAGAAATCCATCCGGATCATTGTACTTCACAGCGATACACGGGCCATTGTGGAATACCCTAGCTTAACCATATCGTTAGGCAGTCGCATTAGATGACCAAAAACTCATCGATTGCTTTGAATCTGAACACTCTGTATCCAGTTAATGACAGAGAGGTAACAGAGAGCTGACACGACAGCGACAAGCTTGAGGAAGCTATAAGGTACGCTCCATCGGATTGCGCAGGCAGCAAGCATTCCCTCATGGCACCCATTCTTGCGGGTTTGTCGCCCGGGTGCGCTTAAGAGACAGGAGGTCCCTCATGCAGTCGAACAAGAAGAGCACTCGAGGTGTAGCGACGCGCGAGGTACTCCGCAGCAACGACACGGCCAAGCGCTCGGCGGAGATCGTCGTCGCCGCGCGCGAGCTGTACGAGGAGAAGGGCCTGGCCCGCACCTCCATCCAGGATATCACCAACCATGTGGGCGTGACGCGCTCGCTGTTCTACCACTACTTCCAGAACAAGGAAGAAGTGACGAGCGCCGTGCTCGACCAGTACATCACCGATTTTCTGGAGGCCATGCAGCACTGGCACGAGAGCCAGACGGCGCTGGCCACCGACGAGTCGCTGCACTCCATGGTGAAGATCATGCGCATGGTGCTGTTCGAGAAGAACACCTTCCGCATGGCCCTTTCCACCCAGGAGAATGCGGCGCTGTACCTGGATTTCCTCAACCGCTTCGCCGCCCAGGGCGCCGAGTTCATGGTGACGCACCCCATGGTGGAGCAGACGAAGTACGGCGAGCAGTCCGACCATCTGTACGAGACGTTCTACGTGCTCATCGTGGGACTGGTGAGCTATCTGCGCTCGCACCCGGATGTGGAGGACGAGGTGCTCATCGACGTCGTTACCCGCATGCTCAACATCGAACAGGCCGAGGAAGCCCGCGAGCTCGCTTAATTCGGGGCTCCGCACTGCTTCTGGTTGGAAGGTCGGCGATCTTGCCGAGCTGCTCTGGCGCTCTCCGCGGCCGGATTCTGCGTCGCGCCGGCGTTGCGCGTCGGTATGGCGAATCGGTTACGATCTGCGCGCCGCGCCGCCTATCGGCTATCATCTTACTCGTAAGGTAACGGGCCCGCCCGCGTAAGCGGCGGGCCCGTGCGCGATTGCGGGAAGGAGGGGCCATGGACATCAAACGAGTGCTGGCGAGCGCGCCTCGCGACCACGACCCGGGCGCTGCCCGTCCGCTGCTCACGCGCTGGGGCGAGGCGCTGGATCCGGAAACCGTGCGCGGCGAGCACCCGCGCCCGCAATTCGCCCGCGACCGCTTTATATCCCTCAACGGTTGGTGGGACTACGCTTTCGTTCCCATGGGAGCTCATCGTACCGTACGGCCGCCCGATGCGTTCGACGGGCGCATCCTCGTGCCCTTCTCGCCCGAGTCTCTGCTGTCGGGGGTGGGCCGCCAGCTTCAGCCCGACGAGCTCCTGTGGTACGTGCGCCGCGTGTCCGTCCCCGCCCTGGGCGAGGGCGAGCGCTGCCTGCTGCATTTCGAGGCCGTGGATTTCGCCTGCGCCTGCTGCGTGAACGGCCAGGTCGTGGGCACTCACGAGGGCGGGTATCTGCCGTTTTCCTTCGACATCACCGAGGCGCTGCGGGCAGAGAAGGCAGCCGGCGAGGGGAGTACGGAAGCGCGTTTCCTGGGCGCGGAAGCAGCGATTGAGAACGTGGCGGTTGAAGGTATCGGAGGCGCGAAAGGCGGAGCCTGTGGGGAGGGAAAGGACGATCCCGAAGAGGCGGCCGACCTGGCTCCGGCGCCGCCGCGGGAGTTCGTGGTCGCCCTGTGCGTGCGCGATCCGAGCGATGCGGGCACCCAGCCGCGGGGCAAGCAGCGGCTCAAGTCGGGCGGCATTTGGTACACGGCCCAAAGCGGCATCTGGCAACCGGTGTGGATGGAGGTCGTGCCCGCTCGCCGCGTGCTGGCCCTGGCGCTGCATCCCGACGCCGATGCCGGCACTCTGACGGCGGATGTCGATGTGAGCGGGGACGCGGGGCTGGTGCGCATCTACGTTTGCGACCCGACGGGCCGTCAGGTGGGCGCCGGCGCCGCTTTTGCCGAAGAGGGCTCGGTGCCGGTGGGCGCGGAATCCTCGGGGCAAGCGGGGCCGGCCCGTCGCGTGCGCTTGCGGCTCGATCTCGGCGAGGTGCGCCGCTGGAGCCCCGACGATCCGTGCCTCTATGATATCGTCGTGCGATTCGGCACCGATGCGGTGCGCAGCTACACCGCCTTCCGCACGGTGAAGGTGGCTCCGGACGGCGCCGGTCGCTTCCGCTTCTTCCTGAACGACGAGCCGCTGCTTCTGCGCGGGGTGCTCGATCAGGGCTACTGGTCCGACGGTCTCATGACGGCTCCCTCCGACGAGGCGCTCGCCTTCGACATTCAAGCCATGAAGGACGCCGGCTTCAACATGCTGCGCAAGCATTTGAAGGTGGAGGCCGACCGCTGGTACTACCATTGCGATCGGCTTGGGATGCTCGTGTGGCAGGACATGGTGTCGGGCGGCGGCGCCTACGACGGGTGGGAAACGAGCTACAAGCCGACGCTGTGGCGCGGAAGTTGGGACGGCTACGAGGACGCCTCGGCATCCCATCAGCGGCGCCTCGGTTCCGACGACGCCGCCTACCAGCGCCAATGGCTGCGGGAGTGCCGCGGCACGGTGACCCACTTGCGCGCTCATCCCTCGGTGGTCACCTGGGTGTTGTTCAACGAGGGCTGGGGGCAGTTCGACGCCCTGGCCTGCGCCGAGGAGGTGCACCTTCTGGATCCGACGCGTCCCATCGACGCCGTGAGCGGCTGGTACGACCAGGGCGCGGGCGACTTCCAGAGCGTGCACAACTATTTCCGTCCGCTTGCGGTCTACCGCGACCGGCGCGACCTGGCGGGCTACGCGCGGCTGGCGGGCGGCCGCGCCTTCGCGATCTCGGAATTCGGCGGGGTGGTTCACGCCGTGGCGGATCACAGCGCCTTTGCGGGCACCTACGGCTACGGGGCCGCCGCTACGCCGGCCGAATGGCGCGCGGAGGTGCGGCAGACTCTGGCGGACGCGGCGGCTTTGGAAGGGGTGGGGCTTTCCGCCTATGTGTACACGCAGCTGTCGGACGTGGAGGAGGAGTGCAACGGCATCCTCACCTACGACCGGCGGGTGAACAAGCTGAAGGAGGACGGCGATGAGTGCGGTAGCGCTGAGATGTGACGCCGAGGCCGAGCGCAAGATGGCGCATCTGCGGGAACGGTTCGCCGAGGCGTTCCCCGTGAGGGCGGCCGATGAGGGTGTCGGCGGGGACGTCGACAGGGACGCCGACGACGGTGCCGGCGGAGACGTCGATGCGGTCGCCCCGTTTGCACCCGTGGCGGCCCATGGCACCTTCGTGCTCGCCTCGGCGCCGGGCCGTCTGGAGGTGGCGGGCAATCATGTGGACCACCAGGGCGGTCGCGTCATCTCCTCGGCCATCGGCGAGCGCACGTGGGGGCTGGCGGCCGAGAACGGAGGACGCCTGGTGCGGGTGGCCATGGAGGGCTTCGGCACCGACGTGATCGACTTGGACGATACGGACTGGCGGATGCCCCATGGTGTGGAGACGCAGTCCTCGGGCGCCCTTCTGCGCGGCATGCTGGCCGCCTACGACGAGGCGGGCGGCACGCTGCGGGGCTTCGATCTGGCCACTTGCTCGGAGGTGCCCGCCGGTTGCGGTCTGTCCTCCTCGGCGGCCTTCGAGGTGATGGTGGGTGCCGTTTTGGAGGGGCTGTTCGGCTCCGGGCCCTTCGCGGGCGCGCCGACGCCGACGCCGGTCCGGGGCGCTGAGGATGGGGAAGAGGACGGCTTCGTCCCCCTGGATCCCGTGGCGCTGGCTTTGGCGGGCGTTATGGCCGAGCAGCGCTACTTCGGCAAGCCCTGCGGCGCCCAGGACCAGCTTGCCAGCGCCTGCGGCGGCACGGTGCTGCTCGATTTTGCGTCGGCGGTGCCCCAGGTGACGCCGCTTGCCTTCGACGCGACGGGCGTCGGCTATGCCGTGGTGCTCATCGACTCGCGTCAGGATCACTCGGTGCACACCGAGGAGTTCGCTTCCGTGCCCGCCGACATGCGCATGGTGGCCAACCATCTGGGCGCCGCGCGCCTGGGGGACACGACGGCGGGCGCGCTGCTCGCGAACCTGCAGGATGTTCGCGTGACGTTGGGCGACGGGCGCGCCATGCGGGCGCTGCACTACTTCGACGAGGTGGCTCGAGTCGATCGGCAGCGCCAGGCTCTGGAGGCGGGGGATTTCCCGCTGTTTCTGAAGTGCGTGCGCCTGTCGGGGGCCTCGTCGGCCCAGTTTTTGCAGAACGTGTCCCCGCGCGATACCGGCTCCGGGGAGCGTCAGCCGGCCATGCTCATCCAAGGGCTGTGCGCGCACCTGCTCAGCGAAGAGGGCGCCTGGCGCATTCACGGCGGCGGCTTCGGCGG
>CABSMC010000089.1 GCA_902478715.1 uncultured Adlercreutzia sp. | reverse complement strand
GAGCCGCTTCCCCAGTCCAGCGCTTCGCCGACCCGGGACGCCCAGACCGCCAGGACGTCGTCGCCGCGGCCCAGCGCCAGCACTCCATGCGCCACCACGACCAGCTCGGCCAGACCGTCCTCGCGCTCGACTCCCCCGGCGCCATCCAGTTCAGCCAGGCAGGAGGCGACCGTCTCCTCCATGGCCCGGCGCGTGGCCGCGTTGCCCACCTCCCAGGCCGCCAATGCCGCGGAGAGGACTGTTCGCGGCGTGCTCCTCTCCGAGACAAGGCTGCGCTGGGCGAACTGAACGGCCCGCGCGCGATCGCCCCGCTGCGCCCAGGCCCAGGCGATCATGGCGTTGATGTCCGCCCGGGCTGCCATTTGGGTGCGGGTCGCCGAGTCGTAGAGCTCGCACACCTCGACGGCCGCGCCGCCCCACAGGGCCGCCCAGCCGTTCGCCGCCAGCCACCGGCCGTGGGCCCGCCGGCGCGCCAGCAGCGTCATCGCGCTCACGGCGCGCCCGCATTCCCCACGCTCCATCAAGCGCTCCGCCAAAACCTCTATCGCCTCCTCCCTACTGGCGAACCCGCAGGTCTCGGCGAGCGCCTGAAGACGCGCCCGCCCGTGATCCCTTACCTCCCCAAGGGACACGGAAAGCGCGGCGAAGCTCTCTTCGCCGGCGGAAATGCCCACAAGAGGGCAACGCGCGGCGAGAGCATCCCAGGCCTTCTCGGCCCGGCGCGCCCCGAGCAGCGCGCGCACGTCGTCTATCGTGCCCCTTCCGAGCACCGTCATGGCCCACAGGGCAAGCTCCTCTTCCGGAGTGCATCCCGCCCGGCTCGCGCCGAGCACCAGCTGGATCGGCGTCGCAGACCCCCATCGCAGGGCGGCAATGCGCTCGGCCAACCCTAAGGGGCGCCGATCCGTTACCCCTTCGGGCTCCTCCTCCAAATCCTCCCGCGCTACCAGCATTTCCGCGGCCCCGATGACGACGCGCCTGCCGAACAGCTCCATCGGCGCATCGGCCCGCGTTGTCGTGGCGATCACCTCGCAGTTCGCATCCGCCAAGCGCTCCACGACCTCCGCCAAGGCCTCGGCGCGATCATCGGTAAGGAGCGGAAGATCGGTCACCACCATCAGCGCGGCGTGCTCGTCGGCTTCAAGCACCGCCTCGGCCAGCACCCCCGCATCCAAATCCCGCAAGAAGCAGGGCGACGAGCCGCGCAGCCAGAATACGTGCTCGAACTGGAACATCACGGATGCGTACTCAAATGCGAGCGTCGCCTTGCCGAACCCCGGCGG
Organism: uncultured Adlercreutzia sp.; assembly: GCA_902478715.1. GTDB lineage: Bacteria > Actinomycetota > Coriobacteriia > Coriobacteriales > Eggerthellaceae > Adlercreutzia. The sequence continues at coordinate 7,990 of CABSMC010000089.1, read as the reverse complement.
CGCGACGACAAGGCGCAGGGCGCCGCGATCCTCGAGGAGCCGCGACAGAAGGCGCGGTCGGCTCCTCAGACGGTCGGGAACTACTCCGTGGGGGCGCCTTCCCTCGCAGGCGCTCTGTTGGACGAAACGGGTCATGGGCATCTCCTTCTTCTGTCGGCCCTCGCTAACAACAGGTCGCACCTTACGAGGCCCCGACTGTCCGGGCAACCAGCAAGGAGCGCAAGGCTGCCGATCCCCTTCCTTCGCCGCCCGAGCAAGCCGCCCGCAAGATACAGGCAGCCTCGCAAAAGGCACCCGCAAGCACAAGGAACACGCGAGGAAGTCCCGTGGCAGGCGTCTCCAGCCGTTTGCAGAAAAGCTCCAGCGGCATTCGCGCTCCGCGCAAGCGACAAGCAGTCGAACGGCACCCGCGCGACGGGCTCTCGCCGTCCTCTCGCGCCACCGGCAGAAAGCCGCCAGCGCCCGTTGCCGCCCCAGGAGGGGCGGCGCCGACAAGAAACCGGGACGCCGCCACGGTTTCTCCACGGTTCGCGCGAGAGCATTTCCGCGAAACTGTGGGGGTCGGCGCGGGCGTCAGGCGAGAGCACTTCCGCGAAACCGCGGCGGTCGGCGCGGGCACAAGAAAAGACCCCTCCGCCATTGCGGAAGGGTCTCTCTTCTTGGAATGCGCGCCTCGCACCCCTTGCCTTTCTTCGCGCTGCCGCGCCGGGCAGGTCGCCCGTCGGACGCCCTCAGAGCTTTAAGCCTCCTCGCCCTGGGCCGCCTCGCGGCCGAGCAGCTTGGCGATGCGATCAGAGTACTGCAGGTTCTCAAGCCCCGCCTCGGCGGCCAGGTCGATCACCGGCGCGTCGTTCCACAGCGCCTCGAGGCGGTAGTACTCGCGGGTCTCGGGCATGAACACGTGCACGACGATGTTGCCGTAATCCAGAAGCGACCAGCTTCCGTCGGCGGACATCTCGCGGTGGGTGGGCTTGATGGACGCCTCCTCGCGCAGCTTGTCCTCGATCTCGTCGATGATGGCGTCCACCTGGCGGGAATTGGCGGCCGTGGCGATAACGAAGTAGTCGGTCACGCCGATGAGCTCGCGCACTTCCTGCACCATGATGTCGGTGGCCTTCTTCTCGTCGGCGGCCTTGGCGGCGATGAGCGCGCACTCGCGCGAGAAGGCGGCCTGCCGCTCTACAGCATCGGTCATAGCTATCCTCACTTTCGGGAACATCAGATTTTGCTTGCATACCTTAGCACAAGTCCCCCCGGGAAGAGCTCCGGAAGGGCCGCGCGGAGCCCAGTTCGCTTTTCTCCCCCTGCGAACGCAGTTAAGGGAAATAGCGAGGATGACGCACATGGGTCGGTACCATCCCAGCATCGCTGCTGCTGAAGTGGAAGCTATTTCTTTGATAACTGCGTTCTCCGGGGGCACTCAGAGGTCTCCGCGCGGCCCTTCCGGAGCTCTTCCCTCCATTACCTTTGTTGCGTTAAGGTCTTCCGTAGGGAATGGGGTCGGGGTTGGCCTCGGCGCGGTAGACTTCCTGATCGGGCATATAGGAGTTCCAAATTTCCGTGGTCTTGGAATAGATGGGGTGGCGGCGCTCCATGATGAGCTGGACCCAATAGGCGTACACCTCTAAGAACAGCTCGCGCAGCTCGATCTCGCCTATCTTCTCGCGCAGCTTTTCCACGACCTTGCCCTTGCGCCCCGGCTCCAGCGCATCGGCGATATAGACGATCATGTCCAAGTCGCTCATGCCCGCATCGCCCAGCGTATGGCGCTCGACGGCGGTGAGCACCTCGGGCGGCAGCTCCGGGAAGGCGCGCCCCAAGGCCACGGCGGCGGTGAGGCCATGCAGGACGCGGGGCATGGCGACAAGCTCGGCGTCCAGTTCCATCCCCAGCTCGTCGGCCCGCGCGAGAATGCCCGGGTCGTCATAGCCCTTGTCCCAGTCATGCAGAAGGCCGGACAGGCGGGCCGCCGTCTCGTCGGCGCCGTAGACGCGAGCCAGCTTTTCGGCCGTCTCGGACACGCCGAGGCTGTGCTTGAAGCGACGCGGGCCCACCCGCTTCTCCAGCTCGTCACGGCGCGCCTCGTAGAATGCATCGCTACGCCACCCGTCCACCATCGGTCTCCCTTCGGTACAACGATTCCTCTTCAATAATTTCCCGCACGGCCTCAGGCACCAGATAGCGGATAGGGCGCCCCGCGTACACGCGCCGTCGCAGCGCACTCGAGGAAATGTCGAGGCTCGGCACGGCGAAGGGACGCACATCGAATCCGTGCTCGCGCAGGTCGCGCAGGGCCTGCTCCCCCAGCTCGAAACCAGGCCGTGTGGCCGCCGCGAACGCCGCGAGGTGTGCCAGCTCGGCGCTCTTTCGCCATCGGGGCAGCGTGAGGGCCGCGTCGGTGCCGACGATGAAGACGAGCTCCACCCCCGGCAGTTCCTCGCGCAGCTCGCGCAACGTGTCCACGGCGTAGGTGATGCCGGGGCGCTCTACCTCCAGGGCGCTCACGGCGAAGGCGGGGTTGCCGGCCACGGCGGCGGCCACCATGACCAGCCGCACCTCGCCGGAGGTCACAAGACGATCCTGTTTGAAGGCGGGACGACCCGTGGGCACGAACAGCACCGCATCGAGGTCAAAAGCCTCGAGGGCCTCTTCGGCACAGGCGAGATGCCCCAGGTGAGGGGGGTCGAAGGTGCCCCCCATGATACCCAGCCGCGCGAGCGTGCCCGCCCGTGCCCGCTGCGCCAGCGCGTCCACGGCGCCGTCCATCGCCCTTAGGCCCTCACCTGGCCCGCGCCGCGCAACACGTACTTGTAAGAGGTGAGCGCGTCGGCGGCAAAGGGCCCGCGGGCGTGGATCTTCTGGGTAGAGATGCCGATCTCGGCGCCGAGGCCGAACTGGCCGCCGTCGGTGAAGGCCGTGGAGGCGTTGGCGTACACCGCCGCCGCGTCCACCTGGGCGAGGAAGGCGTCCTGGGCCGCCTCGTCGGAGGCGACGATGGCCTCGGAGTGCTTCGTGCCGTAGCGGTTCACGTGGTCGATGGCCTCTTGCAACCCTTCCACGCACTTCACCGCCAGCTCGGGCCCCAGATACTCGGTCTCCCAGTCGGCCTCGCCGGCGAGCACGACATCGGGCGCGTCGCCGGCCGCGGAAAGCCCGGCCGCCTCGGCGATGGCGAGCACGCGCGCATCGCCATGGACGAGTACACCGACCTCCTTCATGTCCGCGAGAATGGGCGGAAGCACCGTATCGGCCACCGCCGCGTCCACCAAAAGCGTCTCGGCAGCGTTGCACACCCCGAAACGGCGGCACTTCGCGTTCTTGATGATGTCGCGGGCCATCGCGGGGTCGGCAGAGGCATGCACGTAGACGTGGCAGTTGCCCGTGCCCGTCTCGATGACCGGCACTTTGGCGTGCTCCACGCAATGGCGGATAAGGCCCGCGCCTCCTCGGGGAATGAGCACGTCCACCAGGCCGTGCAGCCCCATGAGCACATCGGTGGCCGCCCGATCGGTGGTGGTCACCGCGCAGATGGAGCCCTCCGGCAGCCCCGCTTCCACGGCAGCCGCGGCCAGCACGTCGGCGATGACCTCGTTGGAACGGGCCGCAAGGCTGCCGCCCCGCAGGATGCACGCGTTGCCGGACTTCACGCAGACCCCGGCGGCGTCGGCGGTCACGTTGGGCCGGGCCTCGTAGACCATGGCCACCACGCCGAGGGGCACCGACACGCGCCGAAGCTCGATGCCGTTGTAGAGGGTCGATTCCAGCGACACGACGCCGAGCGGATCGGGCAGCGCCGCCACCTCCTCCAGGGCGTCGGCCATGGCAAAGACGCGGGACTCGTCCAGCATGAGCCGATCCAGCAGCGCCTCGGTAGTGCCGGCCGCGCGCGCCGCCTCCATGTCCTCGCCGTTGGCCTCAACGATGGCCGGCGCCTGCGCCCGCAGGGCCGTCGCCATGGCGTAAAGCGCCCCGTTGCGCTCCTCGGTCGTCGCCTGAGCCAACTTCGCGCTCGCCGCCTTTGCGAATTTCGCCAGCTCGCGCACTTCCTCTTCCAAAGTCATGGGCCTCTCCTATTCGAATAGAACCAGTTCGTCGCGATGGATGACGGGGCGGTCGGCCAGCACGGCCAGGATGGCGTTGCTCGCCACCTCCTCGCGGCTGCGCCCGCAGGCCAGCTTCAGAAGGTCGCTCGCCGCCGCGGCACGGCCCCGCGCGAACACGTGCCCCGTCTCGTCGGCCACGTCCACGATGTCATCCAACCCGAAGTCGCCCTCCACGGCGCGAATGCCCACGGAAAGGAGCGACTTGCCGCGCATCACCAGAGCATCGCGGGCCCCCTCGTCCACGACGACGGTGCCGTGCACGGAGTCCCCGAGCGCGATCCACAGCTTCTTGGCCGTGATCTCGTGGGGGCGGTCCGGCGCCGTGAACAGCGTGCCGACCGCCTCTCCGGCAGCGGCCTGAACGATGCAGTCCGCGCGCCGCCCCTGGCAGATGACCATGGGAATGCCCGCGGCCATGAGCACCCGGGCCGCCTTGATCTTCGTGATCATGCCGCCGCTTCCCACGCCGGACACCGCGCCCCCGGCCGCAGCCAGGATGTCGCGGCCGACGCGATCCACGACGGGAATGAGCGTGGCCGCAGGATCGATCTGCGGGTTCGCCGTGTACAACCCGTCGATATCCGAGAGGATCACCATGAGGTCGGCATCGATGAGGCAGGCCACGAGTGCCGCCAAGGTATCGTTGTCGCCAAAGCGGATCTGCTCGACGGACACCGTGTCGTTCTCGTTCACGATGGGCACCACGGACAGCTCCAGAAGCCGGTCAAGCGTGTCCCGCGCGTGCAGGTAGGCCGAGCGGTCCTTTGTGTCGCGGCGCGTGAGCAGCACCACGCTCGTCAGCATGTCCTGCGCCCCGAAGGCCTCGGCGTAGGCCGTGGAAAGGGCGCTCTGCCCCACGGAGGCCGCCGCCTGCAGGCTCGGCATGTCCGTCGGGCGCTTGGCGATGCCCAGTGCCTCCAGGCCGCAGGCAATGGCCGCCGACGTGACGATGACCACGTCCCATCCGGCCGCGCGAACCCGCGCCACCTGATCGGCCAGATCGTTCAGAAACCCGTAGTCGATAGAACTCTCGGAGGTGGTGAGGGTGGCCGAGCCGATCTTCACCACCAGGCGCTTGCGCCTGTGCGTCGCGTCACTCATCAGATATCCAGCTCCTGGTAGACGTCCACGGCACCGGCCGTGGGAGATTCGAAAGCGAACGAGAAGCCGAGGATGCGCACCTCGTCCCCGTCGCGGGCGCCGGCCTTCTCGAGGGCCGTATCGACCCCCATGCGCTTGAAGCGGTGCTGGAAGAAGGCCACGGCCTCCTCGTTCTCCCAGTCGGTCTGCACCACCATGCGCTCCACCTGCACGCCGGAAACGCGCCAGGCACCGGGGCCCTCGGAGATGATGTCGAAGCGCTTCTCGCGGGCCTCGCGGCGCAGTTCCCACACGTGGTCGTACTGCATGTCGGCCGCCGCCTGCTCGCGGGCCGCCTCGCGCAGCGCGTGCACCTTGGTAGCGATGGCGGCCTTCAGCGAATCCACGCCGGCGCCCGTCAGCGCGCTTATGCGGTAGAGTTTCGGATCGATGGGGCTTTCCACGAACTCGTTGCCCCCGGCCGCGGCAATGGAGTCCTCGCGCACCCGGGCGGCCAGCGCCTCGCAGGCCTCCTCGGTGCCTGGCACGTCGATCTTGTTGGCCACGACGATGCGGGGCCGCGCCGCCAGCTCGTCGGCGTACAGGGCCAGCTCGTTCTTGATGATCTCGTAGTCCTCCAGAGGATCGCGGCCCTCCCAGTCGCCGGTCAGATCGACGACCTGCACGATGAGAGCCGTGCGCTCGATGTGGCGCAGAAACTCGTGCCCCAGCCCGCGGCCCTCGGAGGCCCCCTCGATGAGCCCCGGAATGTCGGCCACGACGAAGGAGAGGTCGCCCGAGGTGGCCACGCCGAGGTTGGGGACGAGCGTGGTGAACGGGTAGTCGGCGATCTTCGGCCGCGCGGCGCTCATCTTCGCGATGAGCGAGCTTTTGCCCGCCGACGGCATGCCCACGAGCGCCGCGTCGGCCATGAGCTTCATCTCCAGCTCGATCCAGCGCTCCTCGGCCGGCTCGCCCAGCTCGGCGAAGGCCGGGGCGCGACGCGTGGAGGTGACGAAGTGGATGTTGCCGCGGCCGCCCATGCCGCCGCGCGCCACGGTGACCGACTCGCCGTCGTGGGTCAGATCGGCGATCATCTCGCCCACTTCCCCCTCTTCCTCGAAATACTCGCGCACGACGGTGCCCACGGGCACTTTCAGCACGAGGTCCTCGCCGGTGGCGCCGTGCATGCGGCTGCCGCGGCCATGGGTGCCGCGCTCGGCCTTGAAGTGGTGCTTGAAGCGGTACTCGATGAGCGAGGAGACCGAGGCGTCGGCCACAACGATGACGTTGCCGCCGTGACCGCCGTCGCCGCCGTCGGGGCCGCCCTTGGGCACGTGGGCCTCGCGCCGGAACGACATGCATCCGGCGCCGCCGTTGCCGCCCTTCACATTGATGCGAACCTTATCGATGAACATAGGAGCCTTTCCTTACTAGTCAGTGTGCAGATTATCGCACACTCTGCCCAGAATTCCTCTCGGGCGGTGGCGGGAGGAGGCGCTCGCCGCCCGCTGATCGCTTTATCCCCTTCCGAACGCGGCAAAAGAAATAGCGGGAGGAACGCACACAAGTCGGTACCATCCCCGCATCGTTGCTGCTGACATGGAAGCTATTTCTTAACGGCCGCGTTCTCCAGGGGGCGATCAGAGGTCGTCGAGCGCCTCCTCCCGCCACCGCTGCGCGCGTTTTCTTGCTGAATACAACAATGCCCCCTGAAACTTCAGAGGGCATTGGGTTACCGTTGATGTTACGCAGTCGTTGAGACTTAAAGCGTTTAGGCGGTCTGCTCGGCCGGGATGACGTGAATCTTGCGCTTCTGGCCGCGCGTGAACTTCAGCGTGCCGTCGCACAGGGCGAACAGGGTGTCGTCCTTGCCGCGCCCCACGTTCTCACCGGGATGGAAGTGGGTGCCGCGCTGGCGGACGATGATGTTGCCGGTCTTCACAGCCTCGCCGGCGAACTTCTTCACGCCCAGTCGCTGCGCGTGAGAGTCGCGACCGTTACGGGTAGAGCCCAAGCCTTTCTTGTGTGCCATGAGAGATTCCTCCTTAACCCGTTACTCGGCCTTGGCCGTACCGACGGATTCGATCTTCACGCGGGTCAGGTTCTGACGATGACCGCGCAGCTTCTTGTAGTTCTTGCGCTTCTTGAACTTGAAGACCAGCGCCTTGTCGCCCTTGAACTGCTCGAGCACGGTGGCAACAACCTTGGTCTTGGCGGCCTTCTCGGGGTCGGCCTCCACCTTGTCGCCGTCTACCACGCAGATGGCCTCAAGCTCCACCTTGTCGCCAGGCTCGACGTTGAGCTTCTCGATGTTGATCTTGTCTCCGGGGGCGACTTTGTACTGCTTGCCGCCCGTTTTCACGATTGCGTACATGTAAGTTTCTCCTTGAATGTGACTAAACGCAAGGCAATATCTTACCCGACACCCCCGCGCGAGTCAATGATTTTCTCCCGTAAAAACCCGCCGTTCACCGAGCATCTACATATATATGAGACGAGAAAGGGCGCCCCGCATAAGGGACGCCCTCCCGGAAGGATGACAGCCGGCAGGCTGTTATCAGCGAACTGGTGCCGTCTCGCGGCCGGCAGGCCGCGTGGGGCGATACCGAGCGCTTGGGCTTACGCCGCGCCGCCGGGCAGGATGAGCATGGCAGCGGTAAGAATCACCATGCAAACCACACCGAGTACGACGAACAGCTTCGCGCCGAACTTGAGCCAGGTCGAGTACTCGATCTTGGCGAGGGCCAAGCCGCCCATGATGGCGCCGGAGGTCGGCGTGAACAGGTTCACGAGGCCGTTGCCGG
>CABSMC010000088.1 GCA_902478715.1 uncultured Adlercreutzia sp. | reverse complement strand
GGCGGTCACGTCGGCACCGGTGCCGGCGATGACGGCGTCGGCCATGAAGTCGGCCAGAAGGCGCACCGAGCGGATGGCGTCGTCGTTGGCCGGAATGCCGTAATCCACGTCGTCCGGATCGCAGTTGGTGTCCAGCGTGCCCACCACGGGGATGTCGAGGCGATGGGCCTCGTGCAGGGCGATGCCCTCGCGGTTGGTGTCGATCACGAAGATGGCGTCGGGCACCTTCTTCATGTTGCGGATGCCGTTGAGGTTGGTCTGCAGCTTCGCGAGCTCCTTGTGCAGCAGGATCTGCTCCTTCTTGGGAAGCAGCGCCATGCGGCCGTCGGCGTCCATGGCCTCCAGCTCCTCCATGCGCTTCACGCGGGTGCGGATGGTGGCGAAGTTGGTGAGCATACCGCCGAGCCAGCGGGCGTTCACATAGGGCATGCCGCAGCGGTTGGCGGCCTCGGAGACGGCCTCCTGGGCCTGCTTCTTGGTGCCCACGAACAGCACGGTGCCGCCCTTGCGGGTGAGGTTGCTCACGAAGGTGTAGGCGGCGTCGAGCCCGTAGAGGGTCTGCTTGAGGTCGATGATGTAGATGTCGCCGCGATTGCCGAAGATGTACGGCTTCATCTTCGGGTTCCAGCGGCGGGTCTGATGCCCGAAGTGCGCACCGGCATCGAGCAGCGTGGTAATGCTGACTTTCGTCATGATCACTCCATTCGTTAGTCCTCTGCCCGAGGTCATCCCGCTCCTTCGCAGCCTTTTCCGGTGGCCACTCGCGAAGTTCGGTCGCCCGAGCATGTGTGATAGTTGCCGCTGCCCATCGCACGCCTGCGAAGACAGCCTGTCTAAAATAGCACAATCCCCCGCCAATGCAAGGGATTGCGCAAAGAAAGTACGTTCAGCCAGCCAACCGGCTGGTTCTTACTTGTACTGGCTCTCGTGCTTGCGGAAGAAATCGAAGCGCGGAGGGAGCTCGTGGATGCGGTGGGCGCCGGCGTCGATCTCGATGGCCGGGCACAATTCGTCGTTGGAATCGAAATCGTAGTTCCAGCTGAAGAAGTCACCGAAGTCGAAGCTCAGGTAGTCGCAGATCTTCTCGCAGCCCACGGGCACGACGGGATGCATGAGCAGGCAGGCCACGCGCAGCAGGTAGAACGAGTCCACCAGCACCTGGCGGCGCGCATCCGCATCCTCAGACGCCTCGGCGGCCTTGATGCCGTCGGCCCACCACTTGTTCGACCAACGGATGAACTCGTCGCACACCGACATCACCCGGTGCAGCTCCACCTTGTGCATGCGCTCCTCGTAGTCGAGCAGCGCCTCGAAGGCGCGGCGACGCACCTCGGGCGTCACGGCGCCCAAAGGCATGCAGCCGTCGAAGTTCTTCTGCGCCTCGTAGAAGCAGCTGCGGGCGAGCCGGTTGAACACATTGGTGAGCAGCGCCCCCTCCTTGAGCACCGGATCGGCGTAGCGCGGATCGTCGCGCTTGGCCGGGTCCGGGTCGAAGGGCTTCGGGGAAAAGCCGACGGATTTCTGGTCGAGCCCGAGCGCCAGGAAGTGGGCGCGCAGCTGCTCGGGCGTGTAGTGCTCCAGCAGCTCTTCGCCCGTGGGCGGCTTCACCGCACCCGACGAGGAGGCCTTCTTCTTCCCGAAGAGCATATGATGGTTCGCCACGAGCGTGGTCTGGCGCATCTGGGAGTCGGGGCCCTCGGCGAACAGGCCGCCGGGGCGCAGAGCCTCCCACAGCGCCGGCTGGGCCACACCGTAGAAGTACAGGTTGTCCTGGCCGATGAACTGGTAGACCCGAGCGTCGTCGGAGCACCAGAAGTCGCGCCAGCTCGTGCGCGGCATCCCCTGCTCGTCGTTGATCGTGATGGTGAACGAGATGGGCGCCCACAGCGATTCGGGCCAGCACCACACCGTGAGCCCCTCCACGCCGTCGATGACGGGAGCGCGCACGCCCCATTCGATGTTGCCGGTGATGCGGAAGGGCACGAGCGTCTTCGAGGTGCGGAAGCGTAGGCCTGCCGCGGCCAGCGCGTCGCGGGCCCGATCGCGCTCGCCGATGGAGGCGAACTCTATCTCGAAGGATTGCTTGTTCCCCTCGGCGGGACGGAACTCGTGGGGCGGCAGCTCGGCGGCCATGGCCTCGTACTCTTCCAAGTGCTCGTTCTTCACGAAGATCACGGGCGGCGCCAGAAACTCGGCGATGGCCTTGGTCACCACCGGGCGCACCTCGTCGTCAGCCTCAAGCTCGCGCACGTAGCCCTTCAGGAAGTCCTCGAACCCGGGCAGATCGAAGTACCAGTTCTCCACCGGGCGCATCTCGGGGACGGTGCCCGTGAGCGTGGACACCGGGGCGATGAGGTCCACCGGCGCGTACTGATGTCCCAGATCGCACTCGTCGGCATAGGCGTGCTCCGACTTGCAGCCCTGCACGGGGCAGTGGCCCTGCACCTGGCGGCCGTTCAGGAAGGTGCCGGCCTTAGCGTCGTAGAACTGCAGGGTGGAGTCCAGCTTCAAGTGGCCGCTCTCGTGCAGGCGCTCGATGAACTGGTCGGAGATCATCTGGTGCACGTCGCCTGCGTGCCCGATGCCGCTGCCCTCGTAGATGTCCAGGCTCACCTGGAAGGCCTCGAGGGTCGCCTTCTGGCGCTCGTGGTTGGCGAGCACGTAGTCGGCGATGGTGCCGTCGAACTCGCCGGCCTCCACCAATTTGCGGTAGCCCTCGTTGATGGGGCTGCCGAAGCAGTCGGTACCGGAGACGAAACGGACGTTCTCGGCGCCGATGCGGTCGCGCAGAAAGCGCGCGAAGGCGTCGGCGGGCACGAACACGCCGCCGATGTGGCCGAAGTGCAAGGGCTTGTTCCCATAGGGCATGCCCGCCGTCACCACGGCGCGGGCGGGCCACTCGACCCGCTCTCTGCTATTCAAGTCCGACACGGTTCTCCAACTCCTTCAGTGTCCCGGAAACATCCAGCGAATCTTCGGTGCCCATGATATCCAGAAGGCGCGACAAATCGCTCGTGGACGACTGCAGATACACGGTATCAGCATCGGCGATACCGGCCAGCTCGCAGGCCTTCGCCACGGCGGCCTCTTGGGTGCCCAACTCGTCGGCCAGCCCGTTTTCCACGGCGTCCATGCCGGTGAACGTAAGGCCCGTGGCCAGCGCGCGCACGTCTTCCACCGGCATGTCGCGGCCCTCGGCGACGAAGTTGATGAACACCTCGTTGATCTGATCCACCTGATCCTGGTACCAGGCGCGCTCCTCCTCGGTGAGCGGGCGGTTGCCGGCGCCGGAGTCCTTGGCGTCGGCCGAGGTGATGTTCTCGACGGAGATGCCCAGCTTCTCGTAGAGCCCCGACAGGTCGGTCACCGACATGATGACGCCGATGGAGCCGATGGAGGTCGTCTTGTCCGTGAAAATGTAGTCGGCCTGGGACGAGATCATGTAGGCGGCACTCGCGTTGATGGAGGCGCTCGAGACCACCACGGGCTTGGAGAAGTCGCGGATGTAGGTGCTCATCTCCTCGCCGGCCGTGGCCACGCCTCCGCCGGAGTTCACGCGCAGCACGACCGCCTTGATATGCGGGTTCTGCTCGGCGGCGTCCAACTGGCTTTTAAGCCCCTCGGGGCTTGAGGTGGTGCCGTCGTACTGGATGGTGCCGCTGATGTTGATGATGCCCACGGTGTCTCCGGTAACCGTGTCGGCCCAGGAGGGCGACTCGTAGGAGAAGGCCCCCATGGAACTGGTGAACACCGAGGTGCACGACCCGATGGTGGCCACCCCCAAGATGAGCACCGTCAGCACGGCGGCCAGACCGACAATCCAACCGCGCCGTTTGGGCTGCTGGGCCGGGACGGCCCCAGCCGCGGTGCCGTAGGGAGCCTGGGCCGGCGCCGCGTAGGCGGCAGCCGGCTGCGACTGGGGCTGCGCGGCGTAAGCGGCTTGAGACTGGGCGGCGCAGGCGGCAGTCGGACGCGGCTGGGCAGCGGCGTAGCCGTAGGGATTTGCCTGCGCCTGCGGCTGCGGAGCCACCTGATAGGGAGGCTGGGGAGCGGCCTGCTGCGATGGGGCGCCCTGCCCCTGCCCAGCCGACGCGCCGCCCGAAGACGGGGCGCCCTCCTGCGGTGCGCCCCAGGCGGCGTTCTGCCATTGGTTTTGATCGCTCATGATGCCTCTTTCGTCGGGCCGGATTCGCCGGGCTTACAGTTCCATGCCATCGTCCGCACGACCCTGCTGAGCCTGCATCTTCTTCGCCATGCGCAGCAGGAACTCCTGGTTGGAATTGGTCTGCTTCAGCGACTTGATGAGCATGTCCATGGCGCGCTCGGTGGAGTTCGTGTTGGCCAGAATGCGGCGCACGCCCCAGATGAGCGGGGCCTCCTGCGGATCCATGAGCAGCTCCTCCTTGCGCGTGCCCGAGGAGATGGGGTCGATGGCCGGGAAGATGCGGCGGTCGGCCAGGTAGCGGTCGAGCTTCAGCTCCATGTTGCCGGTGCCCTTGAACTCCTCGAAGATCACCTCGTCCATCTTCGACCCGGTCTCGATGAGGGCCGAGGCGAGGATGGTGAGCGAGCCGCCGTTCTCGATGTTGCGGGCGGCGCCGAGGAAGCGCTTGGGCGGATAGAGGGCCGTGGAATCAACGCCGCCGGAGAGGATGCGGCCGCTCGCGGGCTGCGCCAGGTTGTAGGCGCGGGCCAAGCGCGTGATGGAGTCCAGCAGGATGACGACGTCCTTCCCCTGCTCGACCAGGCGCTTGGCGCGCTCGATAACGAGCTCGGCCACCTGGATGTGGTTCTCGGAGGGCATGTCGAAAGTGGAGGAGACCACCTCCCCGCGGATGGAGCGCTCCATGTCGGTCGCCTCTTCGGGACGCTCGTCGATGCCCAGGTACATGAGGTGCACGTCCGGGTTGTTCGCCGTGATGGCGGCGGCGATGTCCTTGAGCACGGTGGTCTTGCCGGCCTTGGGCGGCGACACGATGAGGCCGCGCTGGCCCTTGCCGATGGGAGCCGTCAGATCGATGACGCGGGCCGTGGTGGTGTTCTTCCCGTGCTCCATGAGCAGGCGCTCGTCGGGGAACACAGGCGTGAGGTCGGCGAACTTCGGCCGTAAGGCCATGATCTCGGGGGCCATGCCATTGACGGCCGACACCTTCTGCAGGGCCGCGAACTTGTCGTTGGGGCGCGCCGGGCGCGTCGTGCCCGTGACCATGTCGCCCTTGCGCAGGCCGTTCTTGCGGATGGTGGCGAGCCCCACGTAGATGTCGTTCTCGCCAGGCAGGTAGCCGGAGGTGCGCAGGAAGCCGTAGCCGTCGCCCATGATGTCCAGCACGCCGGTGACCTCGGTGAAGCCCTCGGCCTTGCAGACGGCCTCGTAGATGGCGTCCACCAGCTCGGCCTTCTTGAGCCCGGCGGCGTCCACCCCCGCCTCGGCGGCGCGGGCGCGCAGGTCGGCCACCTTGAGCTCTGTCAGCGCCTCCTTGGAGACGGAGGGCACGGGCTCGCGGTTGCGGTTCTCGTGGCGGTTCTTCTTGTTCTTCTTGCCGCCCTGGTTGTTCTGGGCATTCTGCTTGTTCTGGCCGTTCTGCTTGCCCTGGCCCTGACCGTTCTGAGTGTTCTGGCCGTTCTGGTTCTGGCGGCGCTCCTCGCGGTCGCGACGGCGGATCACCGTCGTGGTAGTGCGCTCGCGGCGAGGGGCCTCCTTGGGCTCGGGAGCCTCGGGCTTGGCGGCATCCGCCGCAGGCGCCTCGGCGCCGCCCTCGGCCTCTTTGGCCTTCGGGGCCTCCTCTTCATCGGTCGCCGGCTCGGCCGCCTTGCGGGTGCGGGTGCGTCGGGGCTTGGGCGCCTCCTCGGCGACCGCGGCAACCTCGGGAACCGCAGCCGCAACAGCCTCGGAGGCCGCAGCCGCACCAGCTTCCCCTTCCGCCGGCTCGGCCGTCTTGCGGGCGCGGGTGCGGCGCGGCTTCGGCGCCTCCTCGGCCGACGGCGCCTCGGTGGCTGCGGGAGATGCGGCCTCTTCGGCGGGCTTGGCCGCAGCACGGCGGCGCGTCGTCTTCTTGGCCGGAGCGGCTGCCGCCTCGGCTCCCTCCGCAGCCACAGCCGGGGCCTCTTCCGCCTTCTTGCGGGGACGGCCGCGCTTCGGCTTCTCGGGGGTCGCCTCCGGGGCGGCCGCTTCCGTCGTCATCGTCTCTTGGGTATCGCTCATGCGTTCTGCACTTTCTCCCAGTCCTTGAGGAACGACTCAAGGCCGCGGTCGGTCAGCGGATGCTGCACGCATTTCTTCAGAATGCCGAAGGGCACCGTGGCGATGTCGGCCCCCATGAGGGCGGCCTGGGTCACATGGTTGGCGCTGCGGATGGAGGCGGCGATGATCTCGATCTGCTCGCCGTTCACGGTGTCCTCGGAGAAGTCGTAGTTGCCGATGGCGCGCACGACGTCGTCCAGCTGCGCCAGGCCGTCCTCGGAGATGTCGTCGAAGCGGCCCACGAACGGCGAGATGTAGCGGGCGCCGGCGCGGGCGGCCAAAATGGCCTGGGGCACGGTGAAGCACAGCGTCATGTTCACCGGAATGCCCTCGTCGGCCAACGCGCGCGTGGCGGCCAGGCCCTCCACCATGGTGGGGATCTTCACGACGACGTTCGGCGCGATGGCGGCGAGCTCCCGGCCGTCGCGGACGATCTCGTCGCGGGTCATGGCCACCGACTCGGCGGACACCGGGCAATCCGGCCCCACGATGTCGCAGATGCGCTTGATGTGCGCGTGGAAATCATCCAGCTTGCCCCCGATGCGCGAGTACAGCGTCGGGTTGGTGGTCACGCCGGCCAAAGCGCCCCAGCTGGCCGCCTCCTCGATCTCGGCGAGGTCGGCCGTGTCCAGAAAGAACTTCACGTTCATCCTCCTTCTTGAGGTTTACAGGCAAAGGAATGGGAATGGCGCTCGAATCGACCGCGGTAACGCGCACTGCGAACCCGAACCGTGAGAATGTTGAAAATGGGCGATACGGGACTATGGGAAGGAAGTGGGGCACCATCGCGCCCAAGATTCAGAGCTGGAACCATAGTAGCGCAACCGACCGCGCCGCACAAGAAAAAGCACAGACTGCCCGCGACTCAACTCGGAGGGGAGCCAGTCGGCGTTCCAACGGCATTCCAATTCGCTCAGGCCGTCCGCGCTCACTCCTCTTCTTTGCGAAATTCCAAGTAATCGAGGAAGCGGCGGGTGGCCAAAGGAAGGTGACCGGCGCTGCGATAGGCCACGCCGATGGTGCGGAAGACCGGATCGGACAAGGGCAGCGTGACCACGTTTTGGGACAGGCCCCGCAGCATAAGGCGCGACAGCACGCTCACGCCCATGCCGTACTCCACCATGGAGAGGATGGCCCGATCGTCCCATGAGGTGAAATGCGGGTTCTGCCGCACGCCCCACCGCTCCAGAAACTCTAAAAGCTCGTCGTCGGACTCCGATGCCGGCGAGAGCAGCGGCAGCTCGGCCAGGCGCTCCACGGGAAACACCTCCGCGCTCGCCAACTCATGGTCGCGCGGGAGCACGGCCAGAAACTCGTCCTCCTCCAAGGCCCGCACGACAAGCCGCGCATCGGTGCGCAACGGCAGCATCACGAAGCCGCAGTCCACGGTGCCGTCGGCGATCCACTCCTCGATCTCGGTGTAATCGCTCACCCGCAGCTTGTAGTCGATGCCCGGGTAGTCGGCGTTGAAGCGCTTGATGATGCGCGGGATCCAATGGGCGGCCACGCTCGGGAACACGCCGATGCGGATGAGACCGGTCTCGAGGCCCCGCACCTCGTCCACGGTGGCCTCCAGGGCTCGAAAGCTCTCGCAGAGGGCGCGGGCCTCAGGCAGAAGCCGTGCGCCGTCGCCGGTCAGCACCACGCCCCGGCGGCTCCGCTCGAACAGCGCCACGCCCCAGTCGCGCTCCAAATCGGAGACCATGTGACTTATGCCCGACTGGGAATAGGCCAGCGTCTCGGCCGCCCTGGTGAAGCTGCCGGCGTCGGCCACTTCCACAAAGGCCTGGTACTTCTGGATGTTGGCGTCCACGGCTCCCTCTTCCCCTCGTTGCTTCGTGCCTCATTGCCTCATGTTATGAGAATTTCTCATGTGAACTATGAAATAGTTTCGCTTTTCAAGGGATTTGTCAAGCGCCATAATGCAGCTGCATCAAAAGGAAGGAGGCGGCGCGCTGAGCCTGCGAGCCCCGCGCCCTGCACCGAGAAGGAGAGGCTTGCCATGCGCACGAAGATCGCATCGATGAAGTACCTTCTGTGCTTCATTGCAGCCGTCATGATGTTCGGATCGTCGGGCATCGTTGCCAGCACGCTGCCGCTGTCGGCCTTCGAGGTCTGCCTCATGCGCCTCATTATTGGCGCGCTGTCCATGGGCCTGATCTTCGTCGTCACCCGCCAGCGACTGCCCCGGCACGTCGGCCGTCGCCAGTACCTGTTCGTGGCCCTCTCCGGTGCCTGTCTCGGCCTCGCCATGATGACCATTTTCGCTGCCTACCGCTTGCTCGGCGTAGGCCTCGGCGCCGTTCTGGCCGCCACGGCCCCGGTCATTACCATGGCGCTGTCCCCCCTCCTGTTCAAGGAGCGCCTGCGGATTCCCGTGATGGTCGGATTCGTCATCGTGGTCGGCGGTCTGCTTTTGCTGAACGCGTCCGCCCTGGAGGGCACGCTGTCGGTTCCTGGCATACTCATGGGACTCGCCGCGGCCGCCGGCACAGCGGGCATGGTCATCTTCAACAAGCTCGCCCGCGACATCACCGGCATCCCCTGCACCACCATCCAACTCGCCACGGCGGTGGCGGTGGCCCTCGCCGTGGCCGCGGCTGGCGAAGGCTTCGCCTTCATCGGCCGCATCCCCTCAAGCTCGTGGCCCACCGTCATCGCCCTGGGCGCCGTGTTCACCGCCCTGGCCTACTTTCTCTACTACCGGGCCATCGACCAGCTGCCCATGCAGACCGTATCGGTGTGCGCCTACGCCGAACCGCTCACGGCTGTGGTGCTGGGAGCGCTCGTGCTCGGCGAGGTGATGACGCCCGTGCAGCTCGCCGGCGCCTGCTGCATTATCGGCGGCGCGCTCCTCGGCGAGGCGCGCGTGAAGCTGCCGGCCGCCCAGCGCCGCCGCGCCCGCCGCGCCTACGTGCGCCTCGTGCGCGCCCAGCGTCGCGTCCTGCGCCACGCGGCCTAACTGTCCGCGAAGGGGCCGGGAGGGGGTGCGCGCAGCCCGCTGATCGCTTTTCCCGCTGCGAATGCGGCAGGGAATCAGCGAAGATGACGCACATAGGTCGGTAC
>CABSMC010000087.1 GCA_902478715.1 uncultured Adlercreutzia sp. | reverse complement strand
CTACGAGCGCTTCGACGCCGCCTCGCGCCCCGTGCCCCAAGACGCGCTCGCTTGCGACCTCGCCGCTACTCGCGCCGACGACATGGTTCTCGCCAACAACCTCGCGCCGGCGGCCGAGGCCCTGTTGCCCGAGCTGTCCTCCATTCGCGAATGGCTCGCGGAACAGGCAGGCAGCGAAAGCGTGCTCCTCTCCGGCAGCGGCTCGGCCACCTTTGCCCTCGTGGACACCTTCGCCGAGGCCAGCCGCATCGCCACGGCTGCCACGGCCCACGGCTGGTGGGCGCGCCCGACGAGCCTCTCCGGCCTGCGCGCCGCCGTCGTTCCTTCGCGATAAAGAGCGCCGGGTAACGAATCGCCGCGCCGTCGTTCGGCACCCGTCTTTTTCGTATACACTGGCACTGTCGCAATCGTACGCGCTAGCGCCCCGAGGTATCTCGCCGATGCCGCCCGAAGAGAGAGGATGAGAAATGGGCTTTCTCGCTCGTCTGTCCCGCGTCGTGCCCCTGCTCATCATCATGGCGGTGGCGGCGGGACTCATCTATGTGGTGGTCACCTACCGCCATTCCCCGGCTCGCGCCAAAGAGGTGCTTATCAAAATCTTCACCTGGTTCAACGGCATCGTCGTCGGCTTCTTCGCCCTGGCGTCGGTGTACGCCTTCTTCGACAACGCCCCGGCGGTGCTCGACCTGTCGCTCAGCTTTATGGTCGTTGGACTTGTCGGCCTTCTCATCACCCGCCTCGCCAACTGGCGCTTCCTCAAGAACAACCCCAGCTATCGCAAGAAGCGCCTCACCGCCACCACCCGCCGCCGCTGGCCGTGGGAGAAATGACAACGAAAAACGCCCTCGGTTGAGGGCGTTACAGGCAAAGTGGCGGAGGAGTAGGGATTCGAACCCTAGATGCCCTTGTGGGGCATACTCACTTAGCAGGCGAGCACCTTCGGCCTCTCGGTCACTCCTCCGCGTAACAATGCATCTTACCCGAGCGCTCCGGTTTCTGCAACGAAAATATTCCTCGTTGCTCAAAGAATCCTGCTGATTTGCGCACAGACCGACGTGTGCTGGCGATGCCGCGGCGTCTCGGCGCGCCGGAATCGATCGCTTGGGCGAGAGCCGCCGACGAAGCGGGCTATTTCTGGTACCCTGTTCACGAAGGAAAACGCGCAGGCCGCTGAGGCGTCCGCGCAGACTGCCAGGGAAAGGAAACGCGCATGATCGGTCGCTACACTCGTCCGGAAATGGGTCGCATCTGGGAGCTTGAGAACAAGTTCGCCATTTGGAAGGAGATCGAGGTCTTGGCCTGCGAGGCCCAGGCCGAGCTCGGCCAGGCGGGTATCACGCGCGAGGAGGCCCAGTGGATTCGCGACCACGCCGACTTCACCGTGGAGGAGATCGACGAAATCGAGAAGGTGACGAACCACGACGTCATCGCGTTCACCACCTGTATGGCCAACTACATCGACGCCGACATTCCCGAGGGCGCCGACAAACCGAGCCGCTGGGTGCACTACGGCATGACCTCCTCCGACCTGGGCGACACGGCCCTGTCCTACCAGGTCACCCAGGCCTGTGATATCATCATCGACGACATCAAGCGCTTGGGCGAGACCTGCAAGCGCCGCGCCTTCGAGTTCCAAAACACGTTGTGCGTGGGCCGCACCCATGGCATCCACGCCGAGCCCATGACCTTCGGCATGAAGTTCGGCAGCTGGGCCTGGGCCTTGAAGCGCGCCCTCACCCGCATGGAGGAGGCCCGCGCCGTGGCCGCCACCGGCGCCATCTCCGGTGCGGTGGGCACCTACTCATCCATCGATCCCTTCGTGGAAACCTACGTCTGCGAGAAGTTGGGCCTCACCCCCGATCCGCTGTCCACCCAGGTGCTCGCCCGCGACCGCCACGCCCAGGTGATGGCGGCCCTCGCCGTGACGGCTTCCACGCTTGAGTCCATCGCCATGCAGGTGCGCCTGCTGCAGCAGTCCGACGTCATCGAGGCGGAAGAGCCGTTCACCAAGGGCCAGAAGGGCTCCTCGGCGATGCCTCACAAGCGCAACCCCATCACAGCCGAGCGCGTCTGCGGCTTGGCCCGCGTGGTGAAGGCGAACGCTCAGGTGGCCTTCGACAACGTGGCCCTGTGGTTCGAGCGCGACATCTCGCACTCCGGCGCCGAGCGCGTGGTGCTGGCCGACAGTTTCACGGCGCTCGATTACATGTTCGGGAAGATGCAGTGGATGCTCGACGGTCTGCAGACCTACCCGGCCAAGATGGAGCACAACCTGTGGCGCACGAAGGGCCTCATCTTCTCCAGCAAGGTGCTGCTGGCGCTCGTGGACGCGGGCATCTCCCGCGAGGACGCCTACGTTATCGTGCAGCGCAACGCCATGAAGGTGTGGGAGGATATCCAGAACGCCGTGGACGGCCCCACCTACCGCGAGCGCCTGGAGGCCGACGACGAGGCCATGGCCCTGCTTAGCCAGGAGAAGCTGGACGAGATCTTCGACCCCTGGGACTTCCTCACCCGCAAAGACGTGGTGTTCGACCGCCTGGAGGCCCTGGAGTTCTAGGGAGTGCACTCGCAGCTGGCAGGAAGACAATCCGGTTGCCGCCGCAGGCAAAGGCTGCGCTACAAGACCGACCCCGTAGCGCAGGCTCCGTCTGCAGCGGCAACCGTCCAATCTGCCTTTGGCCTTCGTGAATCTCGGTTAAATCTATTTGCTCTCGGACTCATCGACAAGGCTAATGAGCTGTTGCTTGGAATGAACGCCCAGTTTCGTGTAGATGCGCTTTGTGTGCGATTGCACCGTGCCGGGGGCAACGAAAAGCTTCTCGCCGGCAATCTTGCTCGAATAGCCGAGGGAAACGTAATAGAGCACTTCCTCTTCCCGCTGGGTAAGGCCGAACTGCCTTGCAAGGAATGCGCAGGCCGTCCGGCGGTTCTCCGCATTGGTGTTGCCGTCTTCCTTCGACTCACGCGGGCCGGCCTTCACCATGAAGAAGGAGAAGATGACTACGATGGCGAGCACGAGCACGGCGGCAATGGCAAGCGAGGCCGATCCGAGGATGGCAGAGGTGTCGAACGCGAAGTTGGTGGTCAAGACAGGAAGCAGCACATAGGAAAACGCCGTTGGTAGCCAGTAAAGTATTAAAAGGTACAGGGAGAAGCTGCGCACAGGGCCCGAGTTCCCCGAGAAGGAGTTCACGGCCAGGGCGACAAGAAGCAGGCCGTCGAACACGCGGGCAAGTGCCAGCACCACGATGGCGGCAAAGGAAAAATCGCCATGCGTGACCGAGAGGAAGCTGACGGCTATCAAGCCGAGGAATAGGAAAACGAAGAGCACATTGCCGAACAGACAGATGATTTGGAGATACTGGTTCGGCTTTGAGGACGCTCCCGCAAGGATCAAGCTGAGAGCGAGCAGGAGCACAAAAGTGATCGTCAAGGACAGCGGGGCATCACCACGGCTCTCAATGGTGGGGTCGGCGACATACAGCAGTCCGTGCAAGAGCACGATGGCGAAGAAGATCACGTAGAAAAATTGCCAGCTGCGATTATAGGCATCGGACAAGGCGGGCTTGGTTGCATCGCGGGCCTTGGCGGGGGGCTCAAGGGCGCCGAAGCCGATTTGAGCCGCCCCGGAAAGCCCCACGCCGCAGATGGCGATGAAAGTGTAGAGCTGTGTGGGAACGAGCTTCGCGAAGGCGGTTAGACTGACGAGCGCCGCAATTAGAATGGTGGTGACGACCGTTTTCAGGTCAGTCTGGCAACTGAGCTCCCCAAGCACCATGAACGTGCGCACGGCAACCCCCGAGAGCCCCACAGCATAGCAAACGGCACCGAGAAGCCCCCAAATCAGAGCGACATCGGCGTCGAATAAAGTCGGGGCAACGAAAATGGCAGCTGTTCCTCCCAGCGCCACGGCGGATAGCGCCACGATGCTGGAGCGCATGGCAAGCCACTGCCCTACCTGTTTCTGGAGGGCGATGCAGCAGGCGAGACACAGGGCGAGAACGGTCGAAAAAAGGGTGAAGACGGCGAAACTGCTTGTTCCGAATACGCCGAAAAGCGTAGTGTGGAAGAAGTTGTGCTGCAGGTAGGGCATGAGGAACAGGAGGCTGAAAAAGCACCAAACGACCTGTCGCTTCTGCTGGGGGGAGAAAGTGCTTTTCGCAACTTCGGTGTTTTCAGAAAATTCACTCTGCGCTGAAGGCATTGAGTTTCCCCTGTTCAAAACGCTGTTTGCCCTGTTTTTGGTCACAGCCCGAAATGCGAGATTTCCAAAATTGTCCAAAAACGGGAGTTTCGCTTCCCTCCGTCTTTTCGCATGATCGGACCTGTGCATGATAACAAATCGTTGCATGCAGTGATTGAGCAGTTTCAGGAGAGGAGATCTTATGGCGGCAAATCAAAGCAGAAGGACGTTCGTGAAGACAGCGGGGACAACGCTTATGGTTGCTGGGCTCGCGGGCATGGGACTTGTGGGTTGCAGCTCGCAAGGTGCCTCCAGTGGCACGGGCAGCACGGGCGACGCGTCCTCCGATGGGTTCGAATGGGATGAAGAGACCGACGTCCTTGTCGTTGGCTCGGGCTTGGCCGGCGTGGCGGCAGCCGTTACCGTGGCAAAGGAAGACCCGAATGCGACATGCCTTCTCATTGAGAAGGGCCAAAGCCCCCTCGGCAATGGAAACAGCCCGTTTTCCACCGGTATCTTCATGTACACGACGGAAGATCGCGAGCAGGATGCGCTCGAGTATCTCAAGGAGCTTCGGGAGAATGAGGAAACCGGGACGCCCGATGATGTGCTCGAGGCATTCGCGAGCGAGATAGTCCATAATCTGGATTGGATCAAAGAGCTGGGCGCCACCGACGCGGATCTTACCATCATCCCCGGCACGGCCGACCTCGTGTGTTTCCCGGAGTACCCCGAACTCGAGCATTCCGCGTCGTGCGATTATGCCGCTTTCGGAGCGGAGGGCAGCAAGTGGGACCATGTCACGAAGTTCATGAACGACGTTCTAAACGACTTGCCTGCCATTACCTTGAAAACCCAATGCCCCCTGACGGCCTTGGTGCAAGATCCTTCCACGAAAACGGTACTCGGCGGCATTTACTCTGACGGAAGCACCGAGGTTCGCGTCAAAGCGAACAAGGGCGTGATCATGACGTGTGGTGGCTTTGAGAGCAATCCCGGCATGATGGCTAATTACTTCTCCGAGCCGACGGTGAAGCCGGTCGCCGCGCAGGAGAACACAGGTGACGGCCATCGCATCTGCACGCTTCTGGGCGCTGCTGAGTGGCATATGAATTCTGGGGCCGGGTTCTGGAACACCATCCGCAAGCTCGATGACTCTGGGTGGGGCAAATACAGCGGAACCGGCAGCATCAATACGGCCCTCGGCATTACCGTAGCGAGTAACGGACGGCGCTTCTACATGGATTGGGATGCGTGTGGCACGATCGATTGGGACCAGTACTATGAGGGCGTGCCGCTGAATGCCTCCGTGGGGTCGCATCACGGCCACATGCAGTTCGGGGGTGATTGGCACCTGCTGCCTATGCCTAAGATCAGCTGGTTCGTGTGCGACCAAACGGCGATTGACAACGGCGTCTTCGCCCTGCAGGGCGAAGACCCGGTGGCCGAGGGCTTCGGTTACAAGGCCGACACGCTCGAGGAGCTTGCTGCTCAGGCAGATCTTCCTGCCGAGCAGCTCATTGAAACTGTTGACCTTTGGAATTCCTATTGCGAGAACGGGAAGGATCCGGCCTTCTTCCGGCCGCCGAATACACTGACGCCCATTAAGACGGCGCCGTTCTACATCATGATGCAGCAGCCTCAGATGCTGAACACCGACGGCGGCCCCGTTCGCAGCGCGAAGGCCGAGATCATCGACGTCGAAGGCAATCCTATTCCGCACCTCTATTCGGCCGGCGAGTTCGGTTCGGTGTGGTCTAGTCTCTACCAAGGCGGAGGCAACTTGGGCGAGTGTCTTGCTTTCGGTCGCATTGCCGCCAGAAGCGCGCTTGCCAACTAATACTTGCTCTCTACGATGCCCTCCCTGCGCCCCGAGATCTCTGTTAAGGTCTCGGGGCGGTTTGCGCCTCTGCGGAAGGCGCGCGGTGCGTGCGTGGAAGCTGGCTAGTCCTTCGCCGTGTTCAGCAGCATCTGGATGCCCTCGTCGATAATGCTGGAGGTCATGGCGCCCATATAGCCGCCAAGAATATTGCCTTCGGCATCGATCAAGTAGGTCTGCGGGATAGAGCTCACTCCGAAGGCCGTGGCCGCCGAGTTGTTGGCGTCGAAGTAGCACGGGAACGTGTAGTTGTTCTCGGCGAGGAAGGCCTTGGCGGACTGCTCGGTCTCGCCGTTCATGTCGGTCATGTTCACGATGACGAACTCGACGTCGTTGCCGTGTTCTTCCCAGGCAGACTGGATGTCGGGCATCTCGCTGGCGCAGGGGCCGCACCAGCTAGCCCAGAAGTTCAGCAGCACCGGCTTGCCCTTGAAGTCGGCCAGGGTGAGGGTCGCTCCATCCGCGTCGGTCATGGTGAAGTCCGGGGCCGGGGTGGTGGCTGCGTTAGCGCCGTTGCCGTCACCGGTATCGTCGGAAACGTCGGCGTCGGCGGTGGCATCTACCTCGGTTTCTTGGACGGCATCGGTGCCGGTAACTTCTATCTGCTTGTCATCGGCCGTTGGCGCCAGGACGCTGTAGGCCACGCCCGCGCCGATGAGCAGCACGGCAAAGACGACCGCGGCTACGATGACGCCCACGTGCTTCTTGCGGTCGGCCTTCTCTCCTTCGGGGGTGGCAGCGTTGGCTTTCTCCTCTGCTTCCAAAGCCGCCAAGCGCTCGCCGATGACCTCGCCTCGCTGCTCGGCTGCCGAAGATTCAGTTGCCGCGGGAGTCGCGCTTGCCGTTGCCGCAGCGCCCTTCGTCGTTGCTTGTCCGCCAGCATCGGGAGTCTGCTCGTCGGCCGCGATCTCCGTCTCAACCGGAGTTCCGGCGTCGGTCGGCGTCTTCTCGTTCTCGCTCATGTTCGAACCTTTCTCCTTCGGGCTGGGTTCCGCCAGCTAGCTCAGCAGGCGCAGGAAGCCGCCGAGCAGCCCCGTCGCCATGAGCGCGCCCACGGCGACCAGAAACCAGCCGCATACCTTGTTAATGATATCGTAATGCTGCTTGATGACGGCAAAAGCGCCCTTCAGCTTGTCGATGAGCACGGCAGCCGCCACGAACGGAATACCGAGGCCGGCCGAGTAGCACAGAAGCAGAATGACGCCCTGCACCACCGACGCCTGCTGCGAGGCTAGCATGAGCGCCGACCCCAGAAATGCCCCTACGCACGGCGTCCATCCGACAGAGAAGATGACGCCGAACAGCACCGAGGAGAAAAATCCCAGCTGGCGCCCTGCCAACGGGTTCTTCGCACCGTGGAAGAGATTGATCTTGATGATGCCGAGGAAGTACAGCCCGAAGGCGATGACTACCAGACCGCACACCACGTTGACGGCGCTCTGGTATTCGATGAAGAACGCGCCCACCGACGAGGCCAAAGCGCCCATGGCAATGAACACGCAGGTGAACCCCAGCACAAAGCCAAGGGCATTGCGCAGCACAATGGACGTGCGCACTTCCTCGCCGGCGGCAAAGTAGGTGACGTAGATGGGGATCATGGGAAGCAGGCACGGCGACACGAAAGTGATGATGCCTTCAAGAAAGGTGATGAGATAGGTCACAGATCCTCCTCTTGCTTCGCTCGCCGTTTTGCGTCGTCTCGCATTATTCCCTATTTGCGAGCGACGTGCCTCCGTCTTCACAGAAAGTGAAGTGACCGTTACGTGCTTCGGCATCGCGCGGCGGCCCGTTGCCGCAAGGCGTTTCTGGCGCTATGCTGGTGGGCGTAAGTGAAATTGCGAGTGCGTGCGCGATTGGCTCGAAGGGACTGCGTCGTTCGAGGGGATTGCGTTGTTCGAAGGGAAGTAGTGTGACTGTTCCGGTTGATTCCATCACCCGCCGCCGTTTTGTCTGGCTGGCGGCTTTGGCCGGGGGGAGCCTGGCCTTGGGCGGTTGCGCAGCCGACGGGGCGGACGGCTCGGGGGCGGAGTCGTCCTCGGGCACCATGTTCGACGAGCCGGGGCAGACAGGCGGCGAAGGCGCTGGTGACGGTCAGAATCCCGAAGACGCCGCAGCCGCCGCGCGTGCTGCTGTGGACGAGCGCATCGGCGCCATGACGCTCGAGCAGAAGGTGGCCCAGCTGTTTGTCGTGACCCCCGAAGCGCTGGTGGAAGGCGTGTCCCAGGTTACCCAGGCGGGCGAAGCGACCCATGAGGGCGTTACGGCCCATCCCGTGGGCGGCATCGTCTACTTCGCTCAGAACTTGCTTGATCCCGAGCAGACGACGACCATGCTTGCGAACGTCAAGCAGTTCTACGCCGATGCCGGAAACGTGGCGCCCTTCATCGCTGTCGATGAAGAGGGCGGCACCGTCGTGCGCATTGCCGACAATGAGGCTTTTTCCGTGCAGGATGTGGGCGACGCTTCTGCTCTCGGCAGCGCTGGCGACACCGAAGCTGCCAAGCGCGCCGCCGAGCAGATCGCCGACTACCTGGCGCCGCTCGGGTTCAACCTGGATTTCGCCCCCGTGGCCGACGTGGTGAACCCGCTGCGCAGTGACACCATGGGCCTGCGCTCGTTCTCGAGCGATGCCTCCGTGGCGGCCGATATGGTGCGGGCCGAGGTGGAAGGCTTCCGCGACAAGAAGATGCTCTGCTGCGCGAAGCATTTTCCGGGCATCGGCGCGGCGGCCGGCGATTCCCACGAGGGTGCAATCACTATAGACTCGACGAACGAGGAGCTGGAAACGGTGGATCTCGTGCCCTTCCGCGCGGCCATCGAAGCAGGGGTGCCCATGATCATGGTGGGACACGTGAGTCTGCCGAACATCGTCGGCGACAGCACGCCGGCCCCGCTCAGCTCGGCCGTCGTTCAGGGCATGCTGCGCGATTCTTTGGGCTACACGGGCATCATCGTCACCGACTCGCTTTCCATGGGCGCCATCACCAACTACTACACCCCGGCGGAAGCGGCGGTCGCGGCGCTCAAGGCCGGCTGCGACATCCCGCTCATGCCTGAGCGTTTCGACGAAGCTTACCAGGGGGTGCTGAACGCCGTGCAGGCGGGAGAGCTGACCGAAGAGCGCATCGACGAGTCCCTCATCCGCATCCTTACCGCCAAACAGGAGTACTTCGGGCTGTAGGCTTAACGGCAGCGATCGGGACGGGAGGACCCCGCGAAGACCTCTGCGCGCCCCCGGAGAACGCGGCCGTTAAGAAACAGCTTCCACTTCAGCAGCAGCGATGCCGGGATGGTACCGACCCATGTGCGTTCCTTCCGCTGT
>CABSMC010000086.1 GCA_902478715.1 uncultured Adlercreutzia sp. | reverse complement strand
GCGCAGGGCGGCGCGGGCGGCGGCGTAGTCGGCGGGCACGAGCACGCGCATGCCGGGAAGGCCGCGCATGAGGGAGACGTCCTCGAGCATCTGGTGCGAGCCGCCGTCGGGGCCCACGGAGATGCCCGCATGGGTGGGGGCGATCTTCACGTTCAGGTTCGAGTAGCACACGGTGTTGCGGATCTGGTCGTAGGCGCGCCCGGTGCCGAACACGGCAAACGAGCCCGTGAACGCGATGTTGCCGGCCAGCGAGAGGCCCGCAGCCACGTCGATCATGTTCTGCTCGGCGATGCCGCAGTTGAACAGGCGCCCGGCGTATCCCGCGTCGGCGAGCTTCTTGGTAGTGGTCGAGCCGGTCAGGTCGGCGTCCACGGCCACGACGGGCACGCCCTCGGCGGCGAGCTCCGCGAGCGTGGCGCCGTACGCGGCGCGCGTGGCCTTCTTCTGGGCAGCGGTCTCGGCGTTTGCGAGTTTCACCATGGCGGGCCTCCTATTCCGCGTCGGCGGACAGCTCCGCCAGAGCCTTCTCAAGTTCCTCGGGCTTCGGCGCCTTGCCGTGCCAGCCGGCCTGGTTCTCCATGAAGGAGACGCCCTTGCCCTTCACCGTGCGCGCGATCACGCACACCGGACGGGCCGTATCGGCCGCCTCGGCCTTGATGCGGCCGAAAAGCTCGATGAGCGCGGGAATGTCGTGGCCACATACCCGCTGCACATCCCAGCCGAAGGCGGCGAACTTCTCGCCCAAATCCCCCGGATCGCACACGTCGTGGATGCAGCCGTCGATCTGCAGCTCGTTGTTGTCGATGATGGCCACGAGGCGCCCGAGCTTCTGATGGGCGGCGAACATGGCCGCCTCCCACACCTGGCCCTCCTCGCACTCGCCATCGCCGAGCACCGTGAAGACGAGGCCGTCCTCGCCGGTCAGGCGCAGCCCCGCCGCCAGGCCCGCGGCCACGGAAAGTCCCTGGCCGAGCGAGCCGGTGGACACCTCCACGCCGGGCAGCAGGTTGGAATCGGGATGCCCCTGCAGGCGCGTGCCGAGCTTGCGCAGGGTGTGCAGCTCGTCGGTCGGGAAGAAGCCGGCGTGGGCCAGCGTCGCGTAGAGCGCCGGGGCCGCGTGCCCCTTGGCCAGGATGAACCGGTCGCGGCCGGGCTTGTGCGGGTCGGCCGGGTTGTAGTCCATGACGCCGCCGAAGTACAGCGCCGTGAGGATATCGGTGCAGGAGAGCGACCCGCCCGGGTGCCCGCTGCCCGCTTCCGTGATCATGGTCAGAATATCCTTGCGAATGTCGGTGGCCTTCGCCTGCAAGGCGGCAGTATCCATAAGCTTCCCTTTCCCGTTCGCTGCTAGGAGTTGGCTACTCTCCACGTATGATACCCGATGACGAAAGGTTCCAAGGCGCCGGAAAGGACGGCGTCCACATTTCCCGTCTCAACGCCGCTTCGGAGGTCCTTCACGAGCTGGTACGGGAAGAGCACGTAGTTGCGAATCTGGCTGCCGAAGGAATTGTCCATGCGCTCGCCGCGCAGCTCGTCCAGCTCCTCGGCCCGCTTGCGCTCCTCCAGCTCGTAGAGCTTGGCGCGCAGCACGCGGAAGGCGGCCTCCTTGTTCTGCAGCTGGCTCTTCTCGTTCTGGCAGGTGACCACGATGCCCGTGGGCTCGTGGGTGAGGCGCACGGCCGAGTCGGTGGTGTTCACGCACTGGCCGCCCGGGCCACTTGAGCGGTACACGTCCACCCGCACGTCGGCGGGGTTCAAGTCGACCTCGATGTCGTCGGCGATGACCGGCAGCACCTCCACCGAGGCGAAGGTGGTCTGGCGGCGCTTCTTGGCGTCGGTGGGGCTGATGCGCACGAGACGGTGGATGCCGATCTCGCTGCGCAGCATGCCGTAGGCGTAGCGCCCCTCGATCTGGATGGTGGCCCTGTCAAGACCGATGCCCTCGCCGGGCACCAGATCGAGCACCGTCACCTTCCAGCCCTTGTCCTCAGCGTAGTGGACGTACATCTGGTAGAGCATGCGGGTCCAGTCCTGGGCCTCAAGACCGCCCTGCCCGGGGTTCACGGTGAGGATGGCATCGCCCTCGTCGAACTCGCCGGAGAACCAGGACTCGATCTCCAGCTGATCGAGCAGCGCCGCAAGCTCGGCGGCGGTGCGCTCGGCCTCCTCGGCGAAGGCCGCATCGTCGCCGGCCAGCTCGCACGCCGCCGACGCATCATCGAGAAGCCCGCAGGCCCGCTCGTAGTCCTCGATGGTGGCGCGAAGCCCCGCCGCCTTCTTCGAGACCGCCTGGGCCGCCGCCGCGTCGTTCCAAAAGTCCGGACGGGCCGTCTGCTCGTCCAGCGCGGCCAGCTCGTCGCGCTTCTCCTCGATACGCAAGAACGAGAAGGCGTCGGACAGCCGACCCTGCGCCTTCTCGATCTCCTTCTGAATATCTCTCAGTTCCATGCCTTGATCTAAATCTCCTTGAAACTCACCGGGGGCGGAAACGCCGGGTACCTTGATTCGCTCAGACAGTCCTCGCTGGTATCGAAGGCGTCCGGGCTGTTCCATCCCTTTCGCTATCCGCCTTCGATACCATCTGCGGAACTCGCTCGGTCAAGGCACCCGGCGTTTCCGCTTAGCTCAACCACAGTTGAGTAGGCGCGAGATGCGGGGCGTGCCTCCCGCGCGCAGTTCATTGAAGTGCATGAGATAGACTCTGCGGCCCTCGGAGAGCTTTGCACTTCAATGCTGTTTGAGCACGGGAGGTATGCCCCGCAGTTCACGCCGGACAGATGCCGTCAAAGGTTCTGGCCGTGGCACTTCTTGAACTTCTTGCCGGAGCCGCAGGGGCAGGGGTCGTTGCGTCCCACGTTGGCGTAGGGGTCTTCCTTGTCCTTGAC
Organism: uncultured Adlercreutzia sp.; assembly: GCA_902478715.1. Classification (GTDB taxonomy): domain Bacteria; phylum Actinomycetota; class Coriobacteriia; order Coriobacteriales; family Eggerthellaceae; genus Adlercreutzia. The sequence continues at coordinate 6,605 of CABSMC010000086.1, read as the reverse complement.
GTAGGTCTGGGGCTTGCCGGCGGCAGGGCGCGGGGGCGCGGCGGGAACACCGGAGGCGGCGCGGGCCGCGGCGGCGTGGCGACCGCGGATGCTCGACTCCTCCAGAGCCTGCTCCGGCGCCGAGTAGCTCATCTTGCGGGCCAGCGGGTCCTCCTGCTCCGCCAGGGCCGCCGGGGCCGGGCGGCCGGCACCGGCGGGGGCGCCCTCCGCCGCGGGCTTCGCGGCGATCTCCAGGCGCAGCAGCGTGCGCAGGTAGTCGTCGTACATCGAGCTCGTCAGATTCTGGAAGGCGTTGTAGGCCTCGTTCTTGTATTCCACGAGCGGGTCGCGCTGGCCGAAGGCGCGCAGGCCGATACCGGTCTTCAGGTAGTCCATCTCCTGCAGATGCGCCATCCAGCGCGTGTCGATGATGCGCAGCATCACCTGGGCGGAGAGGTTCTCCATGAGGTCGTGGCCCAGCTGCTCGCTCTTCTGCTCGTAAATCCAGGTAAGGAAGTCGTTCAAAGCCTCGGCGACGTTTTCCGCCTCGTCCTCGTGATCGACCTTCGCCACGGAGAAATCGTTGCAGCCGGTCATGTTCGCGGCCCACAGGTCGATGGCGCGCACATCCCAATCGTCGCTGGCGGAATTCCCGGGGCAGCACTCCCCCACAATGGCGTCCACCGCGTCGCGGATGATGCCGGGAATGCGCTCGGTCATGGACTTGCCGTCCAGGATGGCGTTGCGCTCCTCGTAGATGGCCTTGCGCTGGAGGTTCATGACGTCGTCGTATTCCAGCACGTTCTTACGGGCGGCGAAGTGCATGGACTCCACCTGGCGCTGGGCGCTCTCGATGGATTTCGACACCATGCCGGCCTGGATGGGCATGTCGTCCTCTTGATTGGTCTTCTCCATCATATGCGCGATGGAGTCCATCTTCGAGCCGCCGAACAGACGCATCAGATCGTCTTCCAGCGAGAGGTAGAACTGGGTCACGCCCGGGTCGCCCTGACGGCCGGAACGGCCGCGCAGCTGGTTGTCGATGCGGCGGGACTCGTGGCGCTCGGTGCCGATGACGCAAAGTCCCCCGGCGGCGAGCACCTGCTCCTGCTCCGCGTCGCAGATCTCGCGGGCGCGGGTGAGGGCGTCGGCGCGGTCGGCCGCCGATGGGATGGGGCCGCGCGCCTCCTCGTCGCCCTCTTGGGCGTCCACGTCGAACCCGCGCTCGCGCAGCAGGTCCTCGGCGAGCATGTCCGGCTCGCCGCCCAGACGGATGTCGGTACCGCGGCCGGCCATGTTGGTGGCGATGGTGACGGCGCCGAGGCGCCCGGCCTGGGCCACGATATGCGCCTCGCGCTCATGGTGCTTGGCGTTCAGCGTCTCGTGCTTGATGCCGCGCTTGTCGAGCAGCCGCGAGAGCTTCTCGGAGTTCTCGATGGACACGGTGCCGATCAGGCACGGCTGGCCCTTCGCGTGGCGCGCGGCGATGTCGTCGGCCACGGCGTTGAACTTGCCGTCGATGGTGCGGTACACCAGATCGTTCTCGTCGACGCGGATGACCGGCCTATTGGGGGGGATGGCCATGACCGGCAGCTTGTAGATCTGGCGGAACTCCGCGTCCTCGGTCATGGCGGTACCGGTCATGCCGGAGAGCTTGTCGTAGAGGCGGAAGTAGTTCTGCAGCGTGATGGTGGCCAGCGTCTGGTTCTCCTCGCGCACGAGCACGTGCTCTTTGGCCTCGAGCGCCTGGTGCAGGCCCTCGGAGTAGCGGCGACCCTCCATGATGCGGCCGGTGAACTCGTCGACGATCTTCACCTCGCCGTCCATGACGACGTAGTCCACGTCGCGGTGGAAGAGGAACTGGGCCTTCAGCGCCTGCTGCAGGTGGTTCGCCAGCTGGCCGGACGGGTCGGCGTAGATGTTCTCGATGCCGAGCATGACCTCGATCTTCTCAAGGCCGCTCTCCGTGGCGTTGATGGTGCGCTTGGCCTCGTCCATGTCGAAGTCGACGCCCTCTTTGAGGCCGGGCATGACCCGGGCGAACTTCTTGTAAGTGTCGGCGGCCTGGGTGCCGGCGCCGGAGATGATGAGCGGGGTGCGGGCCTCGTCGATCAGGATGGAGTCCACCTCGTCGACGATGGCGAAGTGGTGCCCGCGCTGCACCCGCGAGCTGCCGCGCGTGACCATGTTGTCACGCAGGTAGTCGAAGCCGAACTCGGAGTTGGTGCCGTAGGTGACGTCGGCCTCGTAGGCGGGCTTCTTCGCCGCCGGCGGCATGCCGTTCTGGATAAGGCCGGTCTTCATGCCGAGGAAGCGGTAGATCTGGCCCATCCACTCGCAGTCGCGCCGGGCCAGGTAGTCGTTGACGGTCACGATATGCACGTTGTGCCCGGGAATGGCGTTCAAATAGCCGGCCAGAGTGGAGACGAGCGTCTTGCCCTCGCCGGTCTTCATCTCGGCGATCTGCCCCTCATTTAGGGCCATGCCGCCGATGAGCTGCACGTCGAAGTGGCGCAGCCCGATAGTGCGCACGGAAGCCTCGCGCACGGCGGCGAAGGCCTCGGGCAGCAGGTCGTCCAGGCTCTCGCCGGCAGCGTAGCGCTCGCGGAACTCTTGCGTCTTGGCGGCCAGCTCCTCATCGGAAAGCGCCTGGAACTCCGGCTCCAGCGCGTTGATCTTATCGACTTTGGCCTGGTAGCGCTTCAGTTGCTTGCCCTCGCCCATCGTGAGCAGTTTGGAGAGAAATCCCATAGGTTGCGTCTTCTTTCTGTGGTCGGCGAGCGGTCATGGGGTCGGCGATCGCCTTCCCTTCAGCGACTCCCATCGCCTTCGTTGGGCGACCGCGCGGGCCGCCTCGGTGCAAATCTGCTCCACTCTACCACAGAGCGCAGGTGGCGCGCCCAATTTCACAGGGTTTGCAAGGCGACGAGACCCCCTTCTGTGCCCGGTTGCGCCCGGTTGCGCTCTCCCGCACCGTTCTGCGTCCTTCTGCGCCGTCCAGCGCCATCGCACCCCGGCCCCTTCGCGCTCCCGCACCGTCACATCCCGGCCCTTCGCGTCACTTCTTCAATCGCTGCCACTACTTTTCCCGACGGCATCTCGCTCGAAAGCCCACTCTCATACAGCCTTGCAGTCTTCGCGGAAATCGCTTGAAATCGACCACCGGCCAATCTCTCCTAACCAGATGGTTCTTTTTTCGAGTTGTTAGAGGTTAGAGCCAATTCACATCACTCTACCCCGCAGTGGTTTTGAGATTGATAGACGTGTTAAGATATTTTTTAAGTACTTTAGCATATACAGTCGTTCAGATTACAGATTTATGCGAGCGCCAGCTCCGCAAACGTCTAACAACTCAAAATTTTTGCCTCAAACCAAACCAGACATTGTCTCAGGTATGACAAATGAACAAACTCATGGCGTTAGTGCATTTGGTTCAGCCCCGCATCTCGGCCTTTCGCCTCGGCCGCCCACTTCGCCCCACCTCCTCACACGCACTTGCGCAGTTCGCTGCGAAGCCTCATATGGCGATCGAGTTGCTTTCCGTTAAGCCGCTTGAAATCACAGCCAGCTGCGCGAAATGCATGCAGAATTGTCTCTTGGAATTCGAAAACATTCTCAAGCTGACTCGCCGTGATTGATCTTATCTCCAATCCCTGAGCAGCCAGCGCGCTCCTGCGACGCGAATCACGGGAAAGGCGAGAGCTGCTCCCATGGAACTGCGAGCTATCGTATTCAAGTGCCACGCCGCGCTCGGGCCATAGCACATCGCATACCAACGACGAGCCATGAGCGATACGCTCCGCCTCTCGCCTCAACTTGATCGGCTCATTAAGACGCGCACCCCTCATGCCGAATCCGCCGTAATTACGCGGCGCAGTCGCTATGATCGCCAAGGACGTCTCAGCTGGCGAAGCCGACTTTGCCAGAACGTATCGCGCAGCCGTCTTCGCCGGCGCCGACCCCTTGAAGCCACGCAAATGGCTGCAGAAGGCAACCAGCCGATTCGGCGAGCAGAGCGGATGTCGCACAAGATACTCGCTGGCCTCGACAGGATAGCAACCGCATAGCTCATAGCCCAATGACAGAAGCGCGCCAAAGGGAAGCAACGATGCCATCTGGGCAAAAACGAGTTCCGGAGCACAAACGTACACACCCCGCACGATTTTAAGGAAAGACCCTTTCGGATATGTTGCCGAGCTGTGGTGATACGTCAACCCGTCCGCAGTACGCACCCCGGGCTTGCGACGCCCGAGCACATGGAGAACTTTTCCGGCGCCACTCGAACTATCAGCGAGTCCAGACTCTTTCGAGCGCTTCGACGAATGCGTCTCCGACAAGACAACGCGACAAGCGCCAAGCAGCTCAGTGAGTTCTTCCGGCACACCATCCTCTAGCGCACCATCAATAATTTCGACAACGGTGCGTTTTGCTGAGGACGAATCCACCAGAACGGCCGATGACGGAAAGATCCGAAAAGGCAGATCATCGGTCTGTATCGTCTTACGACAATGGAAAAGATGCAAGGCAATGCCATTGCGAGCGGACCACAACCTCCAGAATTCCAAAGCAGTCTCATGACTTAAGCAGATGCACCGCATTTCCCCTCCTTTACTTAATAATGTATTACTGTATGCTATATCACAATCGAGCGAAATACACCAGAGGGAAATTCGTCTGCGAAAGATGCGGTAATCGAGCAATTGGTCGCAGAAGCAAACTCGGGACAAGAACAAGCGGAGGCCCACTCCGTCTGGGATCAAAGCACGCAAGGGCAAGCGGAGGGCCATTCCGTCCGAGCGCAAAGGACACTAGGGCAAGTGCGATCCCGTTCCGTCCGGGATCAAAGTATTTCAATCAGCGAACTAAAATGGCGCAAGATTTTCGAGTTGTTAGAGTTTCGCAGACAGCAGCCCCACCCCCCCCCTACGGTGTCTCGTTTTCCACATCACATCTCTGACCTGGGGCTATTCACCATATTCGGATACATTGACGAACGTCATGGCGACCTACCTCGGCATAGCGCCGAACAAAAGTCTAACAACTCGAAATTACCGTCCGAGAATTTGGCGGGAGTTGGCAGGAGCAAGACCGCCAGAGGCGAAATAGTCAACAGCGGAACCGGGGCAGCCCGGGCGCGGGCTGCAGGCAGATAGGCCAGAAGGATCCGGGCGCAAGCTGCAGGCAGAGGGGGCCAGGCAAGGCCAAACGCAAGCTGCAGGCAAGTGCGAAGTAGCCCGGACAGAACCGCGGAAAAACGGGGAGGGCCCGCCATAGCAGATCCTCCCCGAAAGTACGTCAACAAAGACGAAGCATCCTGCGAGACCCAAGCATCATGGCGGCCCCTCTCCCGACGAGACATCGCCGCCCACCAATGTGAGACCCACAAGGCCCGGGCATCGCGGCGACCCCTCCCGAAACATGATGGCGGAGACTTCGGCCCATGCAAGCGAGCAGCCCGTAACGCCCCAGTAAATGCCGCGGAGAGACTAGTACTCCTCCAGATCGGCGGGGTTCACGCGGCCGCGGAAGGTGCGGTAGATGACCACGTGGTACACGAGAACGAGCGGAAGTCCGATGCACAGGATGATGGTCATCCAAGTGAGCGACAGCTCCGACGATGCGGCGTTGGCCAAAGTGATGGCCGGCCCCACGGAATCGGCCGTGGCGTTCACGAGCACGGGGAACATGGAGCAGGCCAAAAGCGCCACGAGCGCGATCATGGACGCGGACTGGGCCAGAAACGCCTTCAAGTCGTCCCCGGACGTCTTGCCCACGACGAGCGAGGCCAAAAGCCCCACCACCACAAGCGCCGCGAACAGCCACCGCAGGACGCCCAGGTTCGGATCCATCTCGGGCCCGACCAGGACGAGGGCGTACACGGACACCACGGCGAACAGCGCAAGCGCAATCACCTGCAGGGGCAGGCGCAGACGAGCGGCGCGGGCCTGAAGGCAAGAGGGCAGCGGCGCCTTCAACGCGGCCCAGCAGGCACCGGCGGCCAAAAACATCACCAGGCCCAAAAGCCCCGTCAGCAGCGTGAAAGGCGTGATGAGGCCGATCAGGGGCACGCCGGCGTAGTCGCCCGCGGCATCCATGGGGATGCCGGCGAAGATGTTGCCCACGGCCACACCGAGCAGCAGCGCCGGAAGCAGCGAGCCCACGAAGAAGCACGCGTCCCAGAGCTTTCCCCAGGACGGATCGCCGGCACGGAACTCAAAGGACACGGCACGCACGATAAGGCCGAACAGCACCAGCATGACGGCCAGGTAGAACCCGGAAAACGTCGTGGCATAGGCGTCCGGGAAGGCGGCGAACAGCGCGCCGCCCGCCGTGAGCAGCCACACCTCGTTGCCGTCCCACACAGGCCCTATGGCCCGGCGCAGCACCGCGCGCTCCTCGTCGTTTTTGGCGATGAAGGGCGACAGCACGCCGATACCCAAGTCGAACCCGTCAAGCACGAAATAGCCCGCGATAAGCACGAAGATGAGGAAGAACCACAGCACGCTTAAGAACTCCATCATGGCTACTCACCTTCCTTCTCGCTATCGCCCGCGGCGGCGACGGCCTCCGCAACGACGACATCGCCCTCGGTGTCGGCGGCGACCACGGCGACTGCGGCCGCATCG